>NZ_JBSRVX010000058.1:0-41311 GCF_055134745.1 Actibacterium sp. | reverse complement strand
CGAAACAGGGGTTTTTCGCCAAAGACTGCCCCGCCAGCCCGCCAATGGTAAAGATCATCGGCATCTGCGCGCCAAGAAACGCCTGGGCCATCACCAGAACGGTCACGTTCCGGCGGGCGCGGCTGTCGTCTTGCACAGGGGCGGCGATATCTGTCATTCATCTGCAATAGCGTTTCAGTTCTGCTGAAGGAAGCGGCATTTTCGTCGCATATCGGGCAAAGGGGGCCGTATGGTCGGGCGGATTATTCACTCGCCGGAATGCCTGGAAGAAGGTTGCGCGCATCTGGCCCGGGTCGAGCCGCGCTTTGCCCATGCGCTGTCGCTGACCGGGCCGTTGCCGCTGCGACGGCGGCGCGACGGGTTCGAGGCGCTTCTGGATGCGATTGTCAGCCAGCAGGTTTCGGTGGCGGCGGCAGATGCGATCTGGGGGCGGATGAAGCTTGCCCGCCTGACTGGCCCGCGCAAGATTCTGTGGGCCAGCGACGATGATCTGCGCGCCTGCGGGCTGAGCCGCCAGAAAATCCGATATGCCCGCGCGCTGGCCGGGGCCGGCATTGATTATGCCGCGTTGCGCGGCCAGCCGACCGAAGAGGTGATCGCGACATTGGTGCAGGTGCCCGGCATCGGGCACTGGACGGCCGAGATTTACGCGATGTTCTCGTTGGGCCGGGCCGATGTCTTCGCGCCCGGCGACCTGGCCTTGCAGGAATCGGCGCGGCTGTTGTTCGGACTGGAAAGCCGCCCCGGCGAGCGGATCTTGCGCGAAATGGCGCTGCCATGGTCGCCGTGGCGCGGCGTTGCGGCGCGTGCGCTTTGGGCCTATTACCATGTCGCAAAGGACAGGGAAGGGATCAGATGACGCGAGTTCTGACAAGCGACCGGCGCGGGCCTGCCAAAGGCAGTGCAACATCGCTGGTGGTGTTTTTGCATGGCTATGGCGCGAACGGGGCCGATCTGCTTGGGCTGGCCGATACGCTGGGGCCGCATATGCCCGGCACGGCCTTTGTCGCGCCTGACGCGCCCGAATCCGTTCCCGGTGCGCCCTTCGGGTTTCAGTGGTTTCCCATCCCATGGCTGGACGGATCATCGCAAGAGGCCGCCGATGCCGGGATGGCCCGCGCGGTGGATGATATAAACGCCTTTCTGGATGCAGCCCTGTCGGAAGAAGGCCTGACACCGGACCGGCTGATCCTGTTCGGCTTTTCGCAGGGCACGATGATGAGCCTGCATGTGGCGCCGCGCCGGGCCGATCCGGTGGCGGGTATCGTGGCCTTTTCGGGCCGCGTTTTGCGCCCCGAATTGCTGGAGGATGACGTGCGCAGCCGCCCGCCGGTTCTGCTGGTGCATGGGGATTCCGACGAAATGGTGCCGATCGCCGCCATGCCCGAGGCTGGCGAGGCGCTGACCCAGGCCGGCTTCCAGGTTTATGGCCATGTGATGAAGGGCACCGGGCATGGCATCGCGGTGGATGGCTTGTCGGTCGCACTGGCCTTCATGCGTGACCGGCTGGGGATGGACGACTAGGTTTCAAACCACAGCCGGGGTTCGGCGATTTCGACGGAATTGCCGGCCGGATCACGGAAATAGATCGACCGGGCGCCGTTGGGCCAGCGAAAATCGGCCTCGATGGGGTGGCCCGCCGCGACAAGGCGGTCGCGCCACTGGTCAATCTGGCCGGCACTGGCGGACAGGCAGACATGGCCCGGCCCCTGCGCCCCGTGGGGAGGCACGGGCATATCGGGGTTGTGGGGCGGCTCGACGGTCAGGTCCGGGTTGAAGATCAGCAAGATGCTGTTTCCGACCCGAAAGAAGACATGCCGATCATGCAGGCGGGTGATCCGTTCCAGCCCCATAACGCTGCTGTAAAAACCCTCGGCGGCGTCCAGGTCGCGGGCGTAAAGGGCTGCTTCCAGGATGCCGGATAAGGGCGGGGGCGGTGCGGATGTCATGAGGCCATCATTGCATATTGCCCCCCATGGGTCACGCCCCGCGCGCGAAGGTTGTGGATAACGTCACGCTGTTGTTACCGAGTCAGCCTAACACATCGGTCAAACACAGCATATTGCGGGGCTTGCCAAGGGCAGAAGGCAATATATAGTCTTACGCAACAGCAATGTGCATCCAGACGCGGGTGCAGGACAAGGGCACGCCAGAACGACGAGGTCTCAGCATATGGATGGCGATTTCAGGACAAGCTTTGTGCGCGAACCACAATATACGCGCCATTATCCCGCGCTGGTGCTGAATGCCGACTATCGCCCGCTGTCCTATTACCCGCTGTCGCTTTGGCCCTGGCAAGAGGCGGTCAAGGCGGCCTATCTGGACCGGGTCGATATCGTTGCCGAATATGATCAGTTCGTGCGAAGTCCGACGACCACGATCAGGATACCGTCGGTCGTCGTTCTCAAAGATTATGTGAAACCCCAAAAGCGCGTGGCCTTCACGCGCTTTAATTTATTCTTGCGGGACGAATTTTCCTGCCAGTATTGCGGGGCCAGGGGCGATCTGACCTTTGATCATGTCGTGCCGCGCGCCCGCGGCGGAATAACAAGCTGGGAAAACGTGGTGGCGGCCTGTTCGCCCTGCAATCTGCGCAAGGGATCACGCAGCCTGCGCCAGTCGGGCATGACCCTGCGCAAGACCCCGCGCCAGCCCGGCGCCGAGGAAATGCGCAACATGGGGCGCAGGTTTCCGCCCAATCATCTGCATGAC
This sequence comes from Actibacterium sp., assembly GCF_055134745.1. Classification (NCBI taxonomy): domain Bacteria; kingdom Pseudomonadati; phylum Pseudomonadota; class Alphaproteobacteria; order Rhodobacterales; family Roseobacteraceae; genus Actibacterium; species Actibacterium sp. The sequence continues at coordinate 38,599 of NZ_JBSRVX010000058.1, read as the reverse complement.
AGCTGGCTGGATTTCCTGTACTGGGATGCCGAACTGGAAGCCTGACACGAAAGCCGTTTTCGCTGGCGTCAGGGGGTGTTAGTCTGACCCGGCGCAGCCAGCAGAACCGCAGAAAGACGCCATGGCCTCTCGTATCATCCCGGTGGATCCCTTTGACCTGATCGTGTTCGGTGGCACCGGCGATCTGGCGCAGCGCAAGATATTTCCGGGCCTTTACCGGCGGTTCTGCGCCGGGCAGATGCCGCCCGCCGCGCGTATCATCGGGGTGGCGCGCAGCGAAATGGACGATGCGGCCTTTCGCGAACTGGTGCAGGATGCGCTGTTTCGTTTCGTGCCCGGCGACCGGCGCGACGCGCTGTCGATCGGCGCGTTCTTGCGCCATGTCAGCTATCTGCCGGTTGATGGCACGGGCGATGGGGGCTGGGCCGAACTGGCGGCATTGATGCGTCATGACGTGGTTCAGGTGTTCTATTTCTCGGTGGGGCCTGGCCTGTTCGGGGCGCTGGCGGAACGGTTGCACGATCATGGCATCGCCGGGCCGCAGACGCGCATCGTGGTCGAAAAACCCTTCGGCCATGATCTGCAAAGCGCCACAGCCCTGAATGCCACGCTGGCGCAGCATTTCGACGAGGCGCAGATTTACCGCATCGACCATTATCTGGGCAAGGAAACCGTGCAGAACCTTATGGCGGTGCGTTTCGCCAATATGCTGTTCGAACCGCTGTGGAATGCGCGCACCATCGATCACGTGCAGATCACTGTGGCCGAAACCGTTGGCGTGGCCGGGCGGGGCGATTATTACGATCGCGCCGGCGCGATGCGCGATATGGTGCAGAACCACTTGATGCAGCTTTTGTGCCTGATCGCGATGGAGCCACCCTATGCCTTTGATCCCGATGCGGTGCGTGACGAAAAGCTCAAGGTGATCCGCGCGCTGGACCCGGTGCAGCCTGACGACATCGTGCGCGGCCAGTATCTGGGCACCTCCGACATGCCCGGCTATGCCGCCGATGCAGGGGTAAAGGCCAGCGATACGGAAAGTTTCATCGCGTTGAAGCTGAACGTATCGAACTGGCGCTGGAAGGGCACACCCTTCTATCTGCGCACCGGCAAGCGGCTGCGGGCGCGCTGCTCGGAAATCGCCATCGTGTTCAAGGAGCCGCCGCATTCGATCTTTGGCGAATCCGACGGGCAAAAGGCCAATGTTCTGGTGATCCGCCTGCAACCCAACGAGGGCATCGACCTGAAAGTAACCATCAAGGAGCCCGGCCCCGGTGGCATACGCCTGATCCAGGTGCCGCTGGACATGTCGTTCAAAGAGGCCCTGGGCCCCGATGCCGAAGATATTCCCGATGCTTATGAGCGCCTGATCATGGATGTGATCCGGGGCAACCAGACCCTGTTCATGCGCGGCGACGAGGTCGAGGCCGCCTGGGCCTGGACCGATACCGCCATTGCCGGCTGGCAGGCGCGGGGCGGCGCGCCGCGCCCCTATGATGCGGGCAGTGCCGGCCCCGAAGAGGCGCTGATGCTGATGCATCGCGACGGGCGGCGCTGGCGCGAGGTCAGGCCATGAAATTTCAGACCTATGCCGATCGCGAAATGATGATGATCGACCTGGCCCAGCAACTGGCCGGTGAACTGGGCGTGGCGCTGCGCAGCAAAAATCAGGCGCTTCTGGCCGTGCCCGGCGGCACAACGCCCGGCCCGGTTTTCGACGCGCTTTGCGGCGTCGATCTGGATTGGGCACGGGTGCGGATCGTGCTGACCGATGAACGCTGGGTGCCCGAAGACCATCCCAGATCGAACGCCGCGCTGGTGCGCCGGCACCTGCTGGCCGACCGGGCCGCGGCTGCCGATTTTCAGCCCTATTACCGCAGCGCGACCACGCCCGATGATGCCGTTGCCGACTTGGAACCGGCCTTGCGGGCGGCATTGCCCATCGACGTATTGTTGCTGGGGATGGGGGTCGATATGCATACTGCCTCGTTGTTTGCGGGCAATCCCGGCCTTCAGGCGGCGCTGGCCGAAGATGCGCCGGCATTGATGGCCCTGCATGTTTCCGGCGAAACGGAACCGCGCGTGACGCTGACCGCGCCGGCCCTGTCGGGTGCGCTGAATATCCATGTGGTGATCACTGGCAAGGACAAGCGCGCCGCGCTGGAACGGGCGGCGGCACTTGGCGACCCGCAGCAGGCGCCCATCGCCGCCATCCTGAAAACAGCGACTGTTCACTGGGCTGAATGACATGAAACTCTGGACTGACCTTCAGACGGCTGCACAGGCCGCACAATCCCGCCGGATCAGCGATTTGTTCGAAGATGACAAGCGTGCCGCCGCGTTCTCGTCCCGCCTGGACGATATGCTGTTCGATTTCTCCAAGACCAACCTTGACCGCGCCACGCTGGACAAGCTGATTGCCCTGGCAAATTCCACACAGGTCGCGGCCCGGCGCGATGCCATGTTCGCCGGGCAGAAGATCAACGAAACCGAAAACCGTGCCGTCTTGCACACTGCCCTGCGCCGCAGCGGCGGGACGGTCATGGTCGACGGGCGCGATGTCATGCCCGATGTCCATGCCACGCTGGGTCGCATGTCGGTCTTCGCCGATGACCTGCGTGCGGGCCGGATCACCGGGCAGGGCGGCAGTATCACCGATGTGGTCAATATCGGCATTGGCGGCTCTGATCTGGGGCCGGTGATGGCGATGCAGGCGCTGGCCTCTTATGCCGACGGGCCGCGGGTGCATTTCGTCTCGAATGTGGATGGCTCGCATATTGCGCAGGCCATGCGTGGGCTGGATCTGACCCGCACCCTGGTCATCGTGGCGTCGAAAACCTTCACGACGATCGAAACCATGACCAATGCCGATACCGCGCGCAAGATGATGGCGGCCCGGGTCGCCGATCCGGCGGCACAGTTCGTGGCCCTGTCCAGCGCCCTGGACAAGACCGCCGCCTTCGGCATTCCGCCGGAACGGGTCTTCGGTTTCGAAGACTGGGTCGGCGGGCGCTATTCGGTCTGGGGCCCGATCGGTCTGTCGGTCATGATCGCGATCGGGCCCGACAATTTCCGCGCCCTGCTGCGCGGGGCCGAAGCCATGGACACCCATTTTTGCACCGCGCCCTTTGACCGGAACCTGCCGGTGCTGCTGGCGCTGGTGGGTCTGTGGCACCATCAATTCTGCGGCTATCCCACACGCGCCGTGCTGCCCTATGACCAGCAGCTTGCGCGGCTGCCAGCCTATCTTCAGCAGCTGGAAATGGAAAGCAACGGCAAGCGCGTGGCGATGGATGGCGACGATCTGCAACGGCCTTCGGGGCCGGTTGTCTGGGGCGAGCCGGGCACCAATGGCCAGCATGCGTTCTATCAGCTGATCCATCAGGGCACCCAGATCGTGCCCTGCGAATTTCTGGTCGCCGCCGAGGGCAATGAACTGGGCCGCAGCCGCCATCACCGGCTTCTGGTCGCCAATTGCCTGGCCCAGGCGCAGGCCCTGATGCTGGGGCGCAGCCTGGATCAGGCGCGCGCAATGATGGCACAGGCCGGGCTGCGCGGGACAGATCTGGAACGCCAGGCCCGCCACCGGGTCTTCCCCGGCAACCGGCCGTCGACCACCCTGATCTATCCGCGCCTGACACCCGATATGCTGGGCCGCATTCTGGCGCTTTACGAACACCGGGTCTTTGTCGAAGGTGTGATCCTTGGCATCAACAGCTTCGATCAATGGGGGGTGGAACTGGGCAAGGAACTCGCCAAATCGCTGGAGCCGGTCCTGACCGGCAACCCGGCTGTGGCCGGCGACGGATCGACCCGGCAACTGGTCGAGTTCATTCAGACCCATTACGGCGATGGTTTGCCAGAATTCGGCCGCTAGATCCGGGCGAATGCTCTGTCTGGTCTGTCCATCTTCTTGGTGAAAATACTCTCGCCGAAGGCAATGCGCCGCGCTTGCGCGGCCATTTCAAACCGTTTCATGACATTGGAGCGGGTGAAGGGAATCGAACCCTCGTCGTAAGCTTGGGAAGCTTCTGCTCTGCCATTGAGCTACACCCGCCGCAGGCCCCTGAAATAGTCAATGCCGCACGGACGGTCAAGCCGTCACTCGCGCCTGCGTCTGCGCCGGTTGCCACCCTCGCCGCTGTTGAACCGTGGGTCCGGCAACGTCACGACCCGGCCCAGTTCCGGGAAGGGATCGCTGGCATGCGGGATGGCGTTGGCGGCGATGAAATGCTCCTGAAAGCGCGGCTCGATCGCGGTTTCGATCTTGTGGATCTGACGCACCAGCGCCTCGACCTCAGAGCGCGCGGCGATGCTGCACAGCGCGATCCGCGCCCCGGTGCCGGCGGCATTGCCTGCCGATGTGACGCGGTTCAGCGGCGCATCGGGGATCATTCCCAGCACCATCGCGTGCAGCGGGCTGATATGGGCACCAAAGGCCCCGGCCAGCACGACGCGGTCCACTCGGTCGACGCCGAATTCGTCCATCAACAGGCGCGCCCCCGCGTAAAGCGCTGATTTCGCCAGTTGAATTGCGCGGATATCGTTCTGCGTGACGGTGATGCGCGGACCGCCATCCGCGCTGCCATCATGGATCAGATAGGCATGGGTGCGGCCTTCGGCCTGGCACAGCGGCGTGCCGGTCTGTTCGGCCGATCCGATCAGGCCCGAGGCATCCAGAAGGCCCGCCATGCGCATTTCGGCCACGGCCTCAATGATGCCCGATCCGCAGATGCCGGTCACGCCGGTGGTTGTCGTGGCGGCGGCAAAGCCGGGATCGTCCGACCACAGATCGCAGCCGATGACGCTGAAGCGGGGTTCCTTGGTCACCGGGTCGATCCGCACCCGTTCGATCGCACCGGGGGCGGCGCGCTGGCCCGAACTGATCTGCGCGCCCTCGAATGCCGGCCCGGTGGGCGAGGAACAGGCCAGCACGCGGGTCTTGTCGCCCAGAATGATCTCGGCATTAGTGCCGACATCGACGATCAGCATCAGATCGTCGGATTTCTGCGGTTCTTCGGCCAGCGCCACCGCGGCGGCGTCCGCACCCACATGCCCGGCGATGCAAGGCAGGATATAGGCGCGCGCCATGGGGTTGATGGCATTCAGGTGCAACTGGCCGGCATCCAGCGTCAGCGCCTCGGACAGGGCCAGCGCAAAAGGCGCCTGACCCAGTTCGACAGGATCAATGCCCAGCAAAAGATGGTGCATGACAGGGTTGCAGACCACCGTTGCCTCGACAATGGCACGCGGATCTATCTGCGCCTGCGCGCAAAGCTGCGTCGCCAGGTCGTTCAGGGCGGCCCGCACTGCGGCTGTCATTTCGGCGTCGCCGCCCGGGTTCATCATCACATAGGATACCCGGCTCATCAGATCTTCGCCAAAGCGGATCTGCGGGTTCATGACCCCTGCCGAGGCCAGAACGCTGCCATCGGTCAGATCGCACAGATGGGCGGCGATGGTGGTCGATCCAAGGTCGATGGCCAGCCCGAAAAGCCCGCCATCGTAAAAGCCTGGCCACAGGTCGATCAGGCGCGGCGGCGCGCCGGTATGGTCGCGATGCACCGCCAGCGTGATCTGCCAGTTGCCTTCGCGCAAGATGGGTTGCAGCCGGGCCAGAACGGGCAGAGGGGCGGTCAACTCCTCGATCCCCCACTGATCGGCCAGCGCTGCGCGCAGGCGCTCGAAATCGCCCGAGGGTTCATGCATGTCCGGCTGGGCCACATCCACCAGATAAAGCCGGGTCGCGGGGTCCATCGTGATGGGACGGGTATCGGCCTGTTTGCGGATGACCTGTTTATGGACCTGGCTTTCTGGGGGCACGTCGATCACGATATCGGCTTGAATCGTGGCCTGACAGCCCAGACGGCGGCCCGGTTTCAGCCCGCGCACACGATCGTAACGCTCTTCAACCGCGTTGACGGGCGACAGCGCGTTTTCATCGCAGGTCAATCCGTGTTTGGAATGCGCGCCAAAAGAGGGGGCGACCTGACAGCGCGAGCAGATGCCGCGCCCGCCGCAGACCGAATCCAGATCGACGCCCAGTTTTCGCGCGGCGGTCAGCACAGGGGTGCCGGCAGGGAAATGCCCGCGTTTGCCCGAAGGGGTGAAGATGACCAGCGGATCGGTCATGCCACGACCGCGCGCGCGCGACGGCACAAAGATTTTTCACGAAAAATCTTCGACGCGAAAAATTTTCGTGAAAATTTTTCTAACAGATGACCTTCAGCGCCGCGGGGTCGCAAATGATCACATATTGGGTGCCGCAATGGATCAAGTGAAAACCACGGCGCCGCACTTCCAGTTCCAGCCGCCGCCGGCCGATCTTGCGGTCCACATCCAGGATGTTGCGCCGCACGACGCCGCCGCGCCCAGCTGACTTGGCGGCGAATATCTGGTCCAGCCAGATGTCGTTCATGTGGATTGTCTGCACAAAGCTCATGCGCCGTTTGTGCCACGCCCATGGTTAACACCTTCTTACCGCCGCCGCCGTCTGCCGCCCCGGCTGCCGCCCGCATTGGCAGAGGCCTTGGACGCCTCGGCAAAGCTGGCCCCTTCGGCCACCGCATCCAGGATGCGGCTGAACTTGATCCATTCATAGCCGTTGTCGTCATGGTTCATCAGGAAATTCGCGGCCCGGATCGCCTCCATCTCGACGGCGCGAACCGGGTTCATGATGGCGCTGGTCATGCCCGCGCCGATTGCCATCGGCAGGAAGGCCGCATTGATCCCGTGCCGCTGCGGCAGGCCAAAACTGACATTCGACGCGCCGCAGGTGGTGTTCACGCCCAGCTCATCGCGCAACCGGCGCACCAGCGCAAACACCTGTTGCCCCGCCGTGGCCATCGCCCCGATCGGCATCACCAGCGGGTCGACCACGATGTCATGGGCGGGAATGCCGAAATCGGCGGCGCGTTCCACGATCTTTTTCGCCACGGCAAAGCGCACGTCGGGGTCTTCGGAAATGCCGGTGTCGTCATTGGAAATGGCCACCACCGGCACGTTGTATTTCTTGACCAGCGGCAGCACCAGTTCCAGCCGCTCTTCCTCGCCTGTCACGGAATTCAGCAAGGGGCGCCCGTTTGCGGCCTCAAGCCCCGCCTTCAGCGCATCGGGGACCGAGCTGTCGATACACAGTGGCACATCGACCAGCGCCTGAACACGGGCGATCAGATCGCGCATCAGGGGCGGTTCGACAAAGTTGTTATCGGCATAGCGCGGGTCTTCGGCCATCTTGTTGGTAAAGACCGCGCCCGAATTCACATCCAGCACCATCGCGCCGCAAGCGACCTGTTCCAGCGCGTCACGCTCGACGGTGGAAAAATCGCCTGCCTCCAGCTCGGCGGCCAGCTTCTTGCGGCCTGTGGGGTTGATCCGCTCGCCGATCACGCAGAAGGGTTCGTCAAAGCCGATGGTCACGGTCTTGGTGGCGGATTCGATTACGGTGCGGGTCATGGGTCTGTCCTTGGAATGGGTTGCAAGCGTTATGTCTGCAAAGCCGGGCTGCGGCAAGCCGCGCGCTCAGGCCCAGCCGTCCTTGTCAATCAGCGCCTTCAGGGCGGCACGGTCAAGGCTGGTCTCCAGCCGGGTGGCCTCGGCCTCGGCGATCTCGGCGGGGATGCCATCCATTGCATAGGGCGCGCCACGGCGCCATTCGGCCAGATAGGCATCGGACTCGTGCGCGCCCACCTTCATGGCGCAGCGGTCGATGGCCTGTTCGAACCGTTCATCCAGCACCCGTTTGGCGGCCGCGCGGCCCTTGCCGACAATGACCTGCGCGGGAATATCGCGCCAGTAAACGATGACTACATCCGGCATGGAATTTCCTTTTGGCGGCTTCTAAGGGAATCTAGCCTGTGCAGGCGCGCGCCGCCACTGCCCGTGGCCGGAAAAATCCTCAAGATCATTATGAAGCGCGCATGCGATGCTTGCGCATGGCGCGGGGGCGGATTAGGTTAGCGATAACCAAACCGGAGGGCGATCAGATGGCGCCCAAGCGTCCCAACGGTGTCGGCGCGTTCCCCAAAGCGGTTGAACCACCTGCGCCGGTCATGCCCGATCCGGCACAGCTTTATGCCGCGCTGGATTTAGGCACAAACAGTTGTCGCATGCTGATTGCCCAGCCCAAGGGCAGTCAATTTCATGTCGTGGACAGTTTTTCCAAATCGGTGCAGCTTGGTCTGGGGCTAGAGGCCTCGGGGCGGTTGTCGCGGGCCTCGATCAACCGCACGGTGCAGGCCCTTCGCATCTGTCGGGGCAAACTGGACCGCCACGAGGTGCAGCGCATGCGCCTGGTGGCGACCGAAGCCTGCCGGCGCGCCAGCAATTCGCATGATCTGATCGGGCTGGTCGAACGCGAAACCGGGCTGCGGCTTGAGGTGATCCAGACCGAGGAAGAAGCCCGCATGGCGGTGATTTCCTGTGCGCCGCTGGTCTCGAGCCGGACCGAACAGTTGCTGGTGGTCGATATCGGCGGCGGTTCGACGGAACTGGTCTGGATTGATCTGTCATCGGTGCCGCGCGCCGAGCGCGCGCGGGCCATCATGCGCCTGCATGCAGGGTTTCATTCGATCGACAGCCCCTTCAACGCCGCCAAGGTGGTCGACTGGATTTCGGTGCCGCTGGGGGTGGCCACGCTGAAGGATCAGTTCATCGACGTGGATGATGACGCGGCCAGATTTGCCCTGATGAGCTGGTTTTTCGAAGAAAACCTGGCCGATTTCTCGCCCTATGCGTCAGAACAGAAGCGCGAGGGGTTTCAGATCATCGGCACAAGCGGCACGGTCACCACGGTGGCCGCGTCGTTTCTGGGCCTCAAACGCTATGACCGGACCAAGGTTGACGGTTTGCGCATGACCTCTGACCAGATCGACCGCGTGATCCGCGATTATCTGGCGCTTGGGCCCGAAGGGCGGCGCAGCGATCCGCGCATCGGGCGTGACCGGCATTCGCTGATCATGTCGGGGGCCGCGATCTTGCAGGCGCTGATGCGGGTCTGGCCCACCGATCAGCTGTCGGTCGCCGATCGTGGCCTGCGCGAAGGGCTGCTTTACGCGCAGATGAGCGCGGATGGCGTTCTGGAAGACGGGCTGTTCTGATCGGCCCCGCGCGCCGGGGTTGCGGGCTGTGCCGAATTGCGGCAGTGGCAGTGGATGCGGGGGCGAAAGAAACGGGAACCATGGCGGAAAAGAATTCCAGTGGGCGCGGGCAACGCGATCTGACAGTCAAGGTCAAGACTGCGCGCGGGCGCAAGCTGTCTTCGACGCTGTGGCTGCAGCGCCAGTTGAACGATCCCTATGTCAAACGCGCCAAGGCTGAAGGCTTTCGCGGGCGTGCGGCCTTCAAGATCAGCGAACTTGACGACAAATACCGGTTTCTGGTGCCCGGCGCACGAGTCGTCGATCTGGGCTGTGCGCCAGGCGGCTGGTGCCAGATTGCCGTCAAGCGCGTGAATGCGCTTGGCGACAAATCCGGCAAGAAGGTCGGCCGGGTGCTGGGTGTTGATCTGCAAGCGGTCGAACCCATCGCGGGGGCCGAGCTGCATCAGCTTGATTTCATGGCCGACGATGCCGATGAACAGGTCAAGCTGTGGCTGGGCGGCAAGGCCGATGTGGTAATGTCGGACATGGCCGCCGCCAGTTCAGGTCACAAGCAGACAGACCACCTGCGCATCATCGCCTTGTGCGAGGCGGCCGCCTATTTCGCCTTTGACGTGTTGGAGGAGGGCGGCACCTTTGTCGCCAAGGTTCTGGCCGGCGGGGCCGAAGGCGAATTGCAAAAGCTGCTGAAACAGCGGTTCCGGTCGGTCGCCAATGTCAAACCAGGGGCCAGCCGGTCGGACAGTTCGGAAAAATTCGTTGTGGCATCGGGGTTTCGCGGCCAAACCGAAAGCAACACTTAGTTTCCGGACCGGGGGGTTATCGCCACGGGCGCACTTGCCTAAAGTGCCCGCAGGATGACGCGAAAGAGACTGGGGTGACCGAAACGCTTAAACTTGCGGTTGCCGGGGCGAATGTTGAACTGGATCCCTGGCTGGGGTCCCTGCGTGGATTGACTTTCGCCGGGGGCCAGCGTGTGCTGTCGCCCTTGCACAGCGCGCCCTGGCTTGACGAGCCCGCGATTCAGGCCGATCTGACGATCCCGCCGGTCGAGCGCCGCCTGTCAGGAGATTTCTTTTGCGCGCCTTTCGGGGCGTCGGATGATGGCCCCATTCATGGCTGGACCGCCAACAGCGCATGGACCGCTGCGGAAATGGTGCATTCGGGCAGGGCGGCGGTGGCGCGGCTGGAATTGCAGCGCAGCGTTCGGGGTGCCTGTGTCGAAAAGGAACTGCGCCTGCGCCCGGACGAGCCGATCCTGTATCAGTCGCATATCATCACCGGCGGCGAAGGAGCGTTGCCTGTCGCGCATCATCCGATGCTGCGGCTTTCGGGCGGCGATGCGATCACCTTTTCACCCAAGCAGATGGCCCTGACCGGCGATACGCCGCCCGAGCCGGGGCGAAACTGGCTGCGCTATCCGGCGGCGGGCACCGATCTGCGCCGCTTTCCCGGTGCAGAGGGGGCGGTCGATCTGGGGCAGTATCCCAAACAAGGCCGGCACGAGGATTTCGTGACCCTGGTCGAGGCAGCGGGCAACAGCCTTGGCTGGACTGCGGTCATCCGCCGGGAAAGCAATGACATCGTGTTTTTCCTGAAAGATCCCAGGGTGTTGCCTGTCACGATGCTGTGGTATTCCAATGGTGGCCGTGATTATTCGCCCTGGAAGGGCCGCCATATCGGCGTGCTGGGCATCGAAGATGGCTGCACCGCTGGGTCGGGTCAGGGTGAGGCCGCGGTTCTGGATCGTCTGGGGGTGCCGACGGGGCTGGCGCTTCGATCGGGGCAGTCCCATGTCATCCGCCATGCCATCGGTTGCATCCCGCGCCCTGCGGGCTGGCGGTCTATCGTCGCGATTGCCCAGAAAGGGCCGCGTCTGGTGCTGACGGAAGAAGCCGGCGAAAGCCTGGAAATCCCGTTCGATCCACGGTTTTTCATTCCTTCCGCCCGAAAATAACCCTTGGCGGCAGGCCGGTTCGCCAAACGGTTTTCCATTCCAGTGGTCTGGGGCAGAGCATTGTCCCGAGTTTTCGCCGATATTGAAACCATGTCGTATGGCATGCCGCATCGCGGTAAAATGTTCTTATTGGGCGCACATTATAGTCATGATGTGGGATAATGTCCTATATTGGTGGGGAAGCAGAAAGCCCGAACCATGAACCATTTCCCAATCTTCCTGGCCACCAAGGGCCGCCGCATCGTCGTTTCGGGCGGTAGTGCGGCGGCCGTGGCCAAGCTGCGGCTGCTGCTGAAAACGCAGGCAGCGATTGTGGTCTATGCGCCGGGTGCCGATGCGCAGATCGCCGATTGGGCCGGGCAGGGGCGTTTGACGCTGATCGCCCGCGCGCTGGCGGCTGGCGATGCCGATGGGGCGGCGCTGGTTTACGGCGCCAATGAAGACGCCGCCGAAGATGCACGCGTGGCCGCAATTGGCCGGGCGGCGGGCGCGCTGGTCAATATCGTCGATGATCTGTCCTCTGATTTCATCACCCCCGCCATCGTGGATCGTGACCCGGTAACGGTTGCCATCGGCACCGAGGGTGCGGCCCCCGTGCTGGCCCGCGCGATCAAGGCCGATCTTGAGGCGCGCCTGCCCGCCACGCTGGGCCTGCTGGCCCGGATCGGCAAGGCGTTTCGCCCGCTGGCCGACCGCTTGCCGATGGGGCGCAAGCGGCGCGATTTCTGGGGGGATTACTATTTCCGCACCGGACCGCAGGCGCTGGCACAGGGGCAGGACGCGCTGACCCCGGCGCTGGACGATCTGCTGGCGCGCCACCTGTCAGCCGCCCCGCAAAAGGGCCGCGTCGATCTGGTGGGCGCGGGGCCGGGCGATCCTGAATTGCTGACCCTGCGCGCCCGCACCTTGCTGGACCGCGCCGATGTGGTGATCCACGACCAGCTTGTGCCGCAGCCGGTGCTGGACCTGGCCCGGCGCGAGGCATTGGTGATCGAGGCCGGCAAGCGCGGCTTTGGCCCGTCGATGGCGCAGGCCGATATCAACGCGCTGATGATCGACCATGCGGGCCGGGGTGCCCATGTCGTGCGGCTGAAATCCGGCGATCCGGGCGTGTTCGGGCGGCTTGATGATGAAACCGATGCGCTGGATGCGGCCGGTATCGCCTGGGCGATCACGCCCGGCATCACCGCGGCCACGGCGGCGGTGGCACAGATCGGGCAATCCTTCACCCGGCGCGGGCGCAATTCGTCGTTCCGGATGCTGACGGGGCATGACGTTGCGGGCTTTGCCGATCACGACTGGCGCGCGCTGGCGCGGGCGGGCGAGGTCGCGGCGATCTATATGGGCAAGCGCGCGGCGCGGTTTGTGCAGGGGCGGCTGATCATGCACGGGGCCGATGCGGCCACGCCCGTTACCATCGTCGCCGATGCCGGGCGTCCCGAAACCCGGGTCGTGGCCGCCACGCTGGCGACCTTGCCGCAGGCACTGGACGGGCTGACCGGCCCCGCCGTCATTCTTTACGGCCTGTCGCCGCGCGGCGCACAGGCGCAATCCATTCTTCAAGACATCAAAGAGGGCGCGATATGAGCCGCACATTCACCCCCAAGGTCGTGACCGCCAATGCACTGTTGCTGGGCGATGCCGTCTGGCTGGCCGAGGATGATACCTGGGTGCGGGATATGGCCCGCGCCGAACTGATCGAGGACGAGGCCCATGCCCAGATCCGCCTGCTGATGGCGACAAGCCAGTCGCATGTGGTGGTCGGGGCCTATCTGGCCGATGCGAAGATGGGGCCGAACGGACCCGAGCCCACCCATTTCCGCGAGGCGTTCCGCACGCGCGGCCCGTCCAACTATGCCCATGGCAAGCAGGTGGAGAACGCCGATGTATAAGTATAACGACTTTGACGCGGCCTTTATCCGCGCCCGCACCACCCAGTTCCGCGCCCAGGTCGAACGCCGCATCGCCGGTGATCTGACCGAGGACGAATTTCGCCCGCTGCGCCTGATGAACGGTCTCTATCTGCAACTTCATGCCTATATGCTGCGGGTTGCGGTGCCTTATGGCGTGCTGTCGTCGCGCCAGATGCGGCAATTGGCGATGATCGCCGATCGCTGGGACAAGGGCTATGGCCATTTCACCACGCGCCAGAACATCCAGTATAACTGGCCCAAGCTGGCCGATGTGCCCGATATCATGGACGCGCTGGCCGCTGTGGAAATGCACGCGATCCAGACCAGCGGCAACACGATCCGCAACGTCACATCCGACCAGTTCGCCGGGGCCGCCGCTGACGAAATCGAAGACCCGCGCCCCTATGCCGAGCTGATCCGCCAATGGTCCACCGACCATCCCGAGTTTCAGTTCCTGCCACGCAAGTTCAAGATCGCCATCACCGGCAGCCCCAATGACCGTGCCGTGGTCAAGGCCCATGATATCGGGCTGCGCATGGTGCGCTCATCCGATGGCGTGCCGGGGTTCGAGGTGATCGTGGGTGGCGGCCTGGGCCGCACACCGATGATCGGCAAGGTCATCCGCGAATTTCTGCCGCGCGCCGATCTGCTGCCTTATCTCGAGGCAATCGTCGCGGTCTATAACCTGCTGGGACGGCGCGACAATAAATACAAGGCGCGCATCAAGATCACGGTGCATGAGAACGGTATCGACACCATCCGCGATCTGGTCGAGGCCGAGTTTGCCACCCGCCGCGCCACCTTCCACGGCGCCGATCAGGCGCTGCTGGCCGAAATTGCCGAGGCGTTTCCGACGCCTGCTTATCTCAAGGCCCCCATCGACGGCTATCACGCCGCACGCGATGCCGATCCGGTGTTCCGCGCCTGGGCCGATACCAATCTGGCGCTGCATCGCAACCCCGATTACGCCATCGTCACCATTTCGCTGAAGGCGCATGGGGCGACGCCGGGCGATGCGACATCCGACCAGATGCGCCTGATGGCCGATCTGGCGGAACGTCTGGGCCATGACGAGCTGCGCGTCAGCCATGAACAAAATATCGTGCTGCCGCATGTGCATAAATCGCACCTGCCCGAACTGCATGCCGCCCTGTCGGGCGCGGGTCTGGCCACGGCCAATATCGGGCTGGTGTCCGATATCATCGCCTGCCCGGGCATGGATTATTGCGCGCTGGCCACGGCGCGCTCGATCCCCATTGCCCAGGAGATTGCGCAGCGGTTCGACGCGTTGAAGCTGGAACATGAAATCGGGCCGCTGAAGCTGAAAATCTCGGGCTGCATCAATGCCTGCGGGCATCACCATGTCGGCCATATCGGCATTCTGGGGCTGGACCGCGCGGGCGTGGAAAATTATCAGATCACGCTGGGCGGCGATGGCACGCAGGATGCGGCGATTGGTGAGCGCACCGGGCCGGGCTTTCCGGCCGATGAGATCACCGGCGCGGTCGAAAAGCTGGTCCTGACCTATCTGGACCTGCGCGACGGCCCGGCGGAAACCTTCCTGATGGCCTATCGCCGTCTGGGGATGGAGCCGTTCAAGGCCGCACTTTATGGCGACGAAGGGAAACGCAATGCTGCCTGATGCCGTGACGGCCCCGCTGGCCCCTGTGGCCGAACGGGTCGCGCATCTGAACGAACGCTATCGCAACCACGCCGCATTGGACGTGCTGCGCTATGCGCTGAACGACCCGGCGGTCGGGCGCATCGCGCTGGTGTCGTCCTTTGGCGCGGAATCGGTGGTGCTGTTGCATATGCTGTCGGTGCTGGACCGGGCCACGCCGATCCTGTTCATCGACACGCAGATGCTGTTCCCCGAAACGCTGACCTATCAGGCCGAGGTCTCGGCCGCGTTGGGCCTGACCGATATCCGCACGATCCGTGCGCGCCCGGAATCGCTGGCGGCGCGCGATCCTGACGGGCTGTTGCATCTGGCCAGCACCGATGCCTGCTGCGATCTGCGCAAGACCGAGCCTCTGGAACGCGCCCTGGGCGGGTTTGACGCCTGGATCACCGGGCGCAAACGGTTCCAGGGGGCGTCGCGCGCCACGCTCGATTTCTTTGAAAACGAGGGCGATCAGCGCATCAAGGTCAATCCGCTGGCGCATTGGCGGCCCAAGGATGTGCAGGAATACATGATCAACAACCGCCTGCCGCGTCACCCGCTGATCGCGCGCGGCTATCCGTCAATCGGCTGCGCGCCCTGCACCAGCCGCGTCGCGCCGGGTGAAGACCCGCGCGCCGGGCGCTGGCGCGGCCAGGACAAGGAAGAATGCGGCATCCATTTCATCAATGGCAAGATCGTGCGCGGCCCGCTGCCGGTGGAAGAGGTAAAAAAGGAGGACGCCATGCCAGGCAATGTCATCGTCACCGATCAGGGCTTTGCCCGCGACAGCCAGGAACGCGATTTCACAAGCGTTGAAGATCTTGGCGCCGGGGTAACGGCGCTGGATCTGGCGTCGGATACGGATGCCGCCCTGCTGGCCGGGCGTCTGGACGGGGTCGAGATGATCCGCATCGCCTTTGCCGCCTTCAGCGATGGGCGCGGTTTCACGCTGGCGCGGCGGTTGCGGCTGATGGGCTATGGCGGGCGTCTGCGCGCGCATGGCCATGTGATCGCCGATCAATATGCGATGGCCCGCCGGTCGGGCTTTGACGAGGTGGAAATATCCGCCGATCTGGCACGGCGTCAGCCCTGGGAACAATGGCAGGCGCGGGCCGACTGGCGCGCGGGCGACTACCAGAACCGTCTGCGCGGGCAGGCCTGAAAATTCTTCACGAAGAATTTTACGGGGAAAAGTTTCAGGACGGCTTTTCCCCGTCATTGTCAGAACCTGATCGTGATCGCCCCATCGCTCAGATCGACAGCCAGCACCCGGCTGGCGCGTGTGGCCGCGTCGGGCAACAGGGCGAACTGGATATTGGCGGCGCTGAACAGATCGGGGCGCAACGGTTCGCTGAGCGCCTCCCACAACTCTGGCTGCAGGCGCAGTCGCGGCCCGTCCGCACGCAGATGCCAGCGGCCGCGTCGGGCGGCGATATGCAGGTTTCCCCCCATCGGCAGGGCGGTTTCCAGGCATAATGTCGCCAGCAAGGCCAGTTTGGCATCGTCGCGCGCCACCCAGGGATCCAGGTCATGGCTCAGAACAAGCCGCCCACGTGGAAAGCTGCCCTCAAGCACGGTGGTCAGTTCGGTTCCGGTCATTTGCTGCGCCGGATCGGCCGCGCCGAACGCAATGCGAAACAGGCGAATGCGGGCGGTGGCGTTCTGCACGCTTTGCGCGATCAGCGTCAGTTCTGGCCCTTCGGCGCCTGTCAGCTCCAGCAGTTCCAACCCATTGCCGATGGCGCCCAAAGGGTTGATAAGATCATGACAGATGCGCGAGCCCAGCAGCGCGGCCAGATCGGGTTGCAAGGGCCGGCTCATTTCCTTGGCCCCGGACAGGAGCACGTGATGGACGATCTGAATGCGATGCTGGAACCGGGCATGCGGGTGCGCCATCCGGACCGGCCCGACTGGGGCATCGGCCAGGTGCAGTCGAATATCGGCGGACGCATAACCGTGAATTTTCCGGACACCGGCAAGGTCGTGATCGACGGGTCGCGGGTTGCTCTCATGCCAGTGTTCGAGTCCTGATCGGGCCGGGATTGGCCGCAGGCTGGCATACAGGGATTAACGGAAGGTTAACAAACACGGCCGCCGTGATGTTGCAATTGGACCAAAGGCTGCTTAGAAGCGGCCCACCCGTGACGGAATGGATCATCACGCCCGCGCATGCTTGCCACATCCGATCAGTTTACGTTGCGTCTCGCCTCAGGTCCGCAGGATCTGATGGCCGCACAGCGTTTGCGTTATGAGGTTTTCGTAGAGGAGCTTGGCGGCGACGGACCGATGGTCGATCATGCCGCGCGGCTGGAACGCGATGCGTTCGACGATCATTACGACCACCTGATCCTTGTCGACAAGACCCGCGATCCGGCGGCATTGGCGCATGTGGTGGGGGTTTACAGGCTGCTGCGCAGCGATCAGGCCGCGGCGCTGGGGCGGTATTATTCCGAGGCCGAATACGACCTGACCGCGCTGAAGAACAGTGGCCGGCGGTTGCTGGAACTGGGCCGATCCTGTGTGCACCCCGATTATCGCGGCGGCAGCGCGATGTATTTCCTGTGGAGCGGTCTGGCCGATTATGTGTTCACGCACCGTATCGAAATCCTGTTCGGCACGGCCAGCTTTCACGGCACCGATGCGGCATCCCTGGCCGCGCCGTTATCCTATCTCTATCACCATCACCTGGCGCCAACCGCGTTGCGGGTGCGGGCGCGGGCGGAACAGTATCAGCCGATGGACATGATCCCGGCAGATCGGATCGACCGCAAGGCGGCCATGCTGGCGACGCCGGCCCTGATCAAGGCCTATCTGCGGTTGGGTGGATATGTGGGCGAAGGTGCGTGGATAGATCATGATTTCAATACGATAGACGTCTGTCTTATCATGGATACCGACAAGATGAACGCCAAAAGCCGCGCCTTTTACGCCCAGGGCCGGGAAAACGCATGAGTCCGGCCTGGAACGAAGGCGATCTGCCCGTCGCGCCGCCGATCACCTTTGGCGGCTGGCTGCGGGTGATCCTGCGGGGGGGCGCATTGGCGGTGGTCGTGTTCGGCGGGCTGGTCCTGCTGCTGGCCCTGCGTCTGATCGAACGCCCCGTTTTCGGCCTGCGCCGCCCTGTGACGCCGGGCATCACGATCATGGTCTGCCGTCTGGCGGTTCTGATCCTGGGGCTGCAATATTCTGTGCGCGGTCGGCGAATGACCCATCACGGGGCGGTGGTGGCAAATCATGCAAGCTGGCTGGATATCTTCGTGTTGAACGCCCGCAAGCGGGTCTATTTCGTGGCCAAGGCTGAGGTCGCGCGCTGGCCGGGCATCGGCTGGCTGGCGCGATCGACCGGTACGGTTTTCATCACCCGCCGCGCCGCCGAGGCGAAATCCCAGAACGATATGTTTGCCGCACGGCTGAAGGCCGGGCATCGGCTGTTGTTCTTTCCCGAAGGCACATCGACCGATGGAAAGCGGGTTCTTCCTTTTAAATCAACGCTTTTCGAATCGTTCTTCGCGCCTGATCTGCGTGAATTTCTGTATATTCAGCCCGTTACGATCAATTACTATGCCCCGAGGGGGCAGGAATCCCGGTTTTACGGCTGGTGGGCGGATATGGGGTTTGGGCCGCATCTGTTGAAAGTGCTGGCCGCCCCGCATCAGGGCGGGGTCGAACTGGTTTATCATCCGCCGCTTCGGGTTGCGGATTTCGACAGCCGCAAGGCGCTGGCCCAGGCCTGTGCCTCCGCGGTGCGCAGCGGGCTGGATGTGACCGGTTAGCCGGATTTCCAGCGACAGGCGTTGCTAGGCCATCGCCGCGATCAACTGTTTCAGTGCCGCCGCGGGATCGTCCGCTGCCCAGATTTCCTCGCCGATGCCAAAAAAATCGGTCACAGGTGTCAGGCTGCGGATCAGATCGGCATTCAGCGCACCTTCGGCCACCACGGGCAGTTCGATCATTTCGGACCACCAGCTGAACAGGTCTGCTTCGGCGATGGCGCCGCTGCCAAGGCCGGATATCCCGACGGGACCAAAGCTGACATAATCGGCGCCAGCCTCGCCCGCGGTCATGCCGTCATGGCGCGAGTTGCCGCAATAGGCCCCCACGATGGCATCGGCGCCCAGCGTCTTGCGTGTCTTTCGGACCGCGCGCGCGCCATCCAGCAGATGCACCCCGTCCAGCCCCAGCCGTTCAACCAGCTGCACATGCGATGTTACCGTCAGGGCGATGTCACGGGCATGGGTCACTTCGCGCAGCGCATCGGCGGCGCGGGCGACGCGGTCTTCGTCCATGCTGGCCAGCGCCAGACGCACACAGGCCACGGTATTGATATCCAGCACGGCCGCCAGCCGATCGGGAAAGCTGGACAATTCGAAATCCGGCGGTGTGATCAGGTAAATTTGCGGGTGTTCGATATCGGCCATTTGCGGGCTCCTGGACGGTGTTCGCGCCGCTATAGCGGGGATTCGCGCGCTTGGCTATGTCGCAGGCGATCCAAGGGGGTGAGGCAGATCAGGTTTGCCCGTCCGGCAGTCGCGCTGCATCATCCCAGGGGCTGCCTTCTTGTCACGGGCGCACGGGCGGCGTATCACGCGGGCCAATCCGTTGCGAAGAGAGTTCATGACCGATCCTGCCCCCCAGCCCGCATTCGTGCTTGTGCGTCCGCAGATGGGCGAAAACATCGGCGGGGCCGCCCGCGCGATGTGGAATTTCGGGCTGGACCGGATGCGGATAGTGGCCCCGCGCGATGGCTGGCCCAATCCGCGCGCCGTGGCCATGGCCAGCGGGGCGGGGCGGTTGCTGGACAATGCCGGGCTGTTCGACGATACCGCCGCCGCCATCGGCGATTGCGATTTCGTCTTTGCCACCACGGCGCGGGGGCGGGGCCTGACCAAGCCGGTGATGACGCCGCAGGCCGCCATGGACAAGGCGCGGGATCTGATCGGGCAGGGGCGGCGGGTGGCCGTGCTGTTCGGGCCTGAACGGGCCGGGCTGGAAAACGACGATGTGGCGCGGGCCAATGCGATCATCTCGGTGCCGGTGAACCCTGATTTTGCCTCGCTCAATCTGGCGCAATGCGTGTTGCTGACAGCCTATGAATGGCGGCGCCAAGGTGTGACCATCGCCCCCGAAACCACCGAAATGGCCGGATCTGAATGGGCCAGCCAGATTGAATTGGACAAGCTGGCCGAACATTACGAAGACCGGCTGGACACCGCCGGGTTCTTTTTCCCCGATCACAAGGCGCCGGGGATGAAGCTGAACCTGCGCAACATGTGGTCGCGCATGCCGCTGACACGGGCCGATGTGCAGATGTTGCATGGGATGCTGCGGCAGATGGTCCGCTGGAAAGAGCATGGCGACTGACTTGAAGGCCGCCCGCCGCGCGCCTATGGTCCGCGCGGCGGCCAGTGGGGGCATCAGATGAACACCAAACGCAGCATTTTCGAAGAGGTCGGGCAGGGGCAGACGAAACCCGCCGCCCAGCCGGGCATGATCGACCGCACAAGGCGCGGCGCGCGCGGCGCGATCCGCATCTGGCTGGTGATCCTGTTTGTGATGGTCGCGGCGATGATACTGGTCGGGGGTCTGACCCGGCTGACGGATTCGGGCCTGTCGATCACCGAATGGCGCCCCGTTACCGGTGCGCTGCCACCGATGGATGCCGCCGGATGGCAGGCCGAGTTTGAAAAATACCAGGCGATCCCGGAATATCAGTTGCAAAACAAGGGCATGACCTTGTCGGAATTCAAGGGCATTTATTGGTGGGAATGGGGCCATCGCCAGTTGGGCCGGATGATCGGGCTGGTCTGGGCGATCGGGTTTATCGGATTTCTGGCGCTGCGGCGCATCCCCACCGGCTGGACGGGCCGGTTGTTCGGCATCGGCGTGCTGGGCGGGGCGCAGGGCGCTGTGGGCTGGTGGATGGTGTCATCGGGGCTGGCGGGCAGCCGGCTGGATGTGGCGTCTTACCGGCTGGCGGTGCATCTGGGGCTGGCCTTTGCCATTCTGGGCCTGCTGGCATGGTTCATCCTGAAACTGGGCCGCACGGAACCCGATCTGATGCAGGCCCGCCGCGCGCGCCAGGCCAAGCTGTTTTCGATGGCCACCGGGCTGATGCATCTGGCCTTTGTGCAGATCCTGCTGGGGGCGCTGGTGGCGGGCATCGATGCAGGCCGCACCTTTACCGACTGGCCGCTGATGGCGGGCGGGTTTCTGCCGCCCGATCCGTTCAGCCTGTCGCCGGTCTGGCGCAACCTGTTCGAAAATCCGGGGCTGGTGCAGTTCATGCACCGGATTGCGGCCTATCTGCTGTTCATCTTCGGGCTGGTGGTCTGGAACCGCGCCCGGCGCAGCGGCACCACGGCCACGCGGCGCGCGTTTGACTGGATGGCGGCGCTGCTGTTCGGTCAGGTGGTGTTGGGCATTGTCACGGTGCTGTATGCCGCGCCGCTGCATATCGCGATCTTCCATCAGGCTGGCGCGATCATCCTGTGGGTGCTGATCCTGCGCGCCCGTTTTGCGGCGCAATATCCGGTGGCGCAATCTGTCAGGGGCGGCGCATGACTGCGCTGGAACACTTGCTGGCCCATCAGCACCAGACCGAGGCCCTGGCCCAGATCGCAGGCCGCCTGGGCTGGGATCAGGAAACCGTGATGCCGCGCGGCGCCGCCGCCCAAAGGGCCGAAGAAATCGGCGCGCTGGAACAGGTGTTGCACGCCCGCCGCACCGACCCGCGTCTGGGCGATTGGCTGGCGGCCATTGACGACGGCGCGCAGGATCATGTGACCCGCGCCAAGCTGCGCGAAATCCGGCGTTCTTACGCGCGCGCCATGCGGTTGCCAGACAGCCTGTCGGCTGAACTGGCCCGCGTGACCAGCCGCGCACAGGGCATCTGGGCCGAGGCCCGCGCCGATAATGATGTCGCCCATTTCCTGCCCGCGCTGGAACAGGTTCTGGCGCTGAAACGCCAAGAGGCCGCCGCCCTGTCGCAAGGCGGCGAACCCTATGACGCGCTGCTGGACGATTACGAACCCGGCGCCACGGCGGCCAGCCTGGCGGCGATGTTCGATCGGATGCGCCCGCGTCTGGTCAACTTGCGCGAACGCATCATGGGATCGGGGCGCGCGCCTGCCGGCATCACCGGCCATTTTGCCGCCGATCACCAGTTGCAACTGTCACGCGATGTGGCCGAACGCTTTGGCTATGACTTTCGTCACGGGCGCATCGACAAGGCGGTGCACCCGTTTTCATCGGGGTCCGGGGCCGATGTGCGCATCACCACGCGGGTGGTGGAAAACGATCCGTTCAATTGTCTCTATTCAACGATACACGAGGTCGGCCATGGCTGCTATGAACAGGCGGTCGATCCGGCCTATGGGCTGACGCCGCTGGGGCAGGGCGCGTCGATGGGCGTGCACGAAAGCCAAAGCCGCATCTATGAAAACCAGCTGGGCCGCAGCCACGCCTTTACCAACTGGCTGTTCACCCACATGCAACACCTGTTCGGCGATGCCGGGGCGCCCAATGCCGATGCGTTCTATGCCGCCGTCAACCGTGTTCATTCCGGCTTTATCCGCACCGAGGCCGACGAGGTGCATTACAACCTGCATATCATGATGCGCTTCGACCTGGAGCGTGACCTAATCGCGGGACGCCTGCACGCCGCCGATCTGGAACAGGCCTGGAATGCCCGTTTCGCCCGCGATTTCGGCGTGCAGGTCGACAAGCCATCGAACGGGGTGTTGCAGGATGTGCATTGGTCGGTGGGGCTGTTTGGCTATTTCCCGACCTATACGCTGGGCAATGTCTATGCCGGGTGCCTGATGCAGGCGCTGCGCGCGGCGGTGCCCGATGTGGACGCAGGGCTGGCGGCGGGTGATCCGTCGGGGGCCACGGCATGGCTGCGCGGGGCGCTGCAACGCCATGGCCGGTTGAACGTACCGGCACAAACCATTGAAAACGCCTGTGGTTTTGCCCCGCACGAAGGCCCGCTGCTGGATTATCTCGACGCCAAGTTCGGCGCGCTTTACGGGCTTTGATGCCCCGGGAAAGGCCTATCATGCTGGAAATCGCGCTGTTTTCCTATAATCGCGGGCAATATCTGGAAAACTGCCTGACCTCGGTGCGGCGCAACCTGCCCGGCGTGCCGGTGCGCGTCTATGACGACGGATCGACCGATCCGGCCACGATGGCCTATCTGGAAAACTTGGGCGATATCGTGATCCGCCCCGGTGCCACGCAGACGCTGACGCTGGGCGGGCTGTATCAGAACATGCAGACCGCGCTGATGGCGGCGCAGGCTGAATTTCTGCTGTTCCTGCAAGACGATGTTCAGGTCGTGCGCCCGGTCAGCGACGATGAACTGGCCGCCGTGCGCCAATGGTTCGACGAAAATCCCAAGGCCGCCTTCGTCAGCCCGGTATTCCTCAAGGGCAAGCACCGCTTCAGCCGCAGCCGGATGCTGAAATCCGTGCCGGGCTGGCGCGGCTATCAGGTCGATGCAGATGATGTAAAACGCGTGGGCGACAAATATTACAACGATATCACCATCGTCCATGTCGCCCGCCTGCGCGCGGCCAACTGGCAGTACAAATCCCCAGAACGCGCGAATGCCGCGCCTGCCCGCGATGCCGGGTTTTCACCGATGCTGATCCTGGGCGATCCTTTCGTGTTCTTCTGCCCCGAAGTGCCGTTCTTTCGATTCAAGGACCGAACGCTGGCCACCCGCTGGGCCGACCGCATTCTTGGCCGCGACATCCGCCGCTTTCACGACATGACCCAGATCGAAATCGAGGCCTTCAAGGCCCGTCCGCTGTCACAATTGCCCTTTGCCGAAGATTTCTTGACGCCCGAGCGCGCCGATGTGCGCCGCCCCTTCGTCTATAAATCGGTCAATGCGCGCTGGTATACCCGTGCGCTGCACCGGATCGAACTGGCCCTGCGCAAACGCTGAAGGAAAACCGCCATGCCCGTGATGGATGCCGCCGCGCTGAACGCTTTTCTGGCCCGTGAATTTCCACAGGCCGGCGGCGCCTATGTCGTCGACGATGTGGCCGACATGACGCTGACCATGCGCCTGACCCCCACACAGCAACACCTGCGCCCCGGCGGCACGGTCTCGGGGCCGGTGATGTTTGCGCTGGCCGATATCGCCTTTTACGCGGCGGTTCTGGCCATGGTGGGACCCAAAGCCCTGACAGTGACCACCAATTGTTCGATTGATTTCATGCGCAAACCGGCCATGGGCGCCGATCTGATCTGCACCGCGCGCATCCTGAAACTGGGCCGCGTGCTGGCGGTGGGCGATGCGCTGATCCTGTCCGAAGGCCAGCCCGGCCCGGTGGCGCGCGCCAGCCTGACCTATTCGATCCCGCCCAAAGGCTGACCTTTCCCCATCTTCTTGGCAAAAATACTCATTGCGCCGCGCGCCATGCGCGCAGGCTTAAACCCGTGCCCAGGGCCGCGATGCCAGATCGCGCACCGTGCGCAACGCCTTGCGCCGCGCCAGATAGGTCGCGCCGCGCCCGGCCAGATGCGCGCGCCAGCGGGCGGGATCGGTGAAATAGAACATCTCCAGCCGCGGCAGATCATAGGGGTCCGAACCCGGCCCCGCGCGGCCCAGCCGCGTGCCCACTGATGTGTCATAGCGCGTGGCGATCGTGGCGCGCACCTGCGCATTGGCCCGGCCATAGGGGGGCGCGAAATGCATGGCGCCACCGCCAAGGTTGGTCTCGATCTCGGCGCGTGACGTGGCCAGTTCCAGTTGCAGCGCAGGTGTGTCCAGCGCGTTCAGATCGGGATGGCTGACGGTATGGCTGCCAAAATCGACGCCGCGATGGGCCAGATCGCGGATGGTAGACCAATCCATGATCGGAAGCGGCGGGGTATGGCTGCCCTGCCAGCCCTCAAAGCGCCCGATGAAACCGGTTGCCAGATAGACAATCGCGCCAAAATCGTGCCGCTCCAGCACCGGCATGGCGGCATCGGCAAAGTCGCACAGCCCGTCATCGAAGGTTATGATGATCGAATAGCCGGGCAGGGCGGGCCCGCCACGCTGCGCCGCCAGCCAGTCATTCATCCGGATCACCGGCACCCCCGCATCGGCGATCGCCTGCATCTGTTCGGCAAAGATACCCGGCGCGATCGAGGTCGGCCCCCCGGTATCCGAGATCGAATGATACATCAGAATATCGACGACCGGCCCGGTCATGTCAGTCTTCGACAACGTGATGGGCGAAATGTTCGCGGTACTCCGCCCATTTGGGATGGTCGATATGGCCATGTTCATCCAGGCAATCGACGGCGCCGTAAGACATGGCAAAGGCGTGGTGGGTGTTGTCATGGGCAAAAAGGCCCTGCCGTCCGAAGACCAGCATCCCTTCCAGCCCCAGCAACCACTGATCGACCGTGTTGAAATGCTGTTCATAATCCAGATCATAAACCGGATAGGCATTTGCCAGCCGGCGCGTTTCGCAGCGGCGCACCGGCACGGTCACGGGCAGGCCCAGCTCGTTCAGCCAGTCGCAGAAGTGATCGCCCAGTTCGGCATCCGACATCCCCCACCATTTTTCGCCCGGATCACAGGGCAGTTCGGCACACAGGATCGTCACGCCCTTGGGCCCGGCGGCGGAATTATAGTTCTTGGGCTCCGACATCCGGCTGATCGGGATGTGAATTTCAGGGAAATAATGTGCATCGAATTCGGTGAACTGATCGGTTTCCAGAATCAGATACAGCAGGATCATCCCGCGAAAACGGATGGCGTTGGCGGCATTTATCACCTCCGGCGGCGGCGGCGGGTCCATCAGCCGCACCAACGTGGTCAGCGGGATGGTGGAAAACACCTGATCGCTTTCATGGCGCAGCTCGCCCGCGCCGTCACGGGTCCACACGGCGGTGACGTGATTGCCGTCATGCTCGATCCGGGTGATGTCGGCCTCGAACCGGAATTTGGCGCCGTTGCTTTGGGCCTGTTCGACCATCGCATTGGTGATCTGACCGAACCCCTTGCGCGGGTAATAGAAGCGTCCCGTGGTCTTGCCCTTCAGTCCCGGCAGCATCTTGGCCATCTTCAACAGGATCTTGCTGACCGAATTGCCCGAAATCCGGCGCTCGGCCAGTTTTACGGCCAGCTTGTCCGGGTCCAGCCCCCACAGTTTGCGCACATAGGGGAAATAGAAATTTTCCGATATCGTCGGCCCCAGCCCATCATAGAGAATGCTGGAAAACGTAACCGGCCCGGTCGATTTCTTGCGAAACGGTTTCAGAAAGCTGTCCGACAACAGCGACGCCGCGAACTTCGGCGGCAGACGCAGCAGCGCGTCATGCGGTTTCAGCGGGAAATGAATCCAGCGCCCGCCCAGCCGGATACGGCCATGGCGCGGCTGCAACAGCAGATCATCGCCCAGCAATTCCTTGACGCTGTCCAGAACGGCGGGTTCGGCCACCGGGTGAAAGCGGTGCGAACCATAGTCGCACCAGATGCCGTCGATCATGAAGGATGATGAATTGCCGCCCGCGATCGGCGCGCGTTCCAGCACCTCGACCCGCGCTTTTCCGTCTTTGGTCAGCGCATAAGCGGCGGCAACCCCGGCCGGGCCCGCGCCCAGCACGGTGATCTTCGGTTTGCCCGAGAGAGGGCCGGGTGCAACGGTCATCGACAAATTCCCTTAATCAACAATATCGGCGGCGGGCGCTTTACCCGCGCGAAACTTAAGGCCCGACAGCGCCAGAACCAGCGCGCCCAGCCCGCCCGTCAGCCACAGCACACCCTGCCAGACCAGCCCGGTGGCCACGACCTTGGACGCTGCCGCGCCGAAGGGCACCATCAGCGCAGCCATCGTCGCCTCGCGCACACCAAGACCGCCCAGCGAAATGGGCAGCACAGCAGAGATCTTGGCCATCGGCCAGGCGATGAACCAGGCCCCCAGCGCGACCTCGACCCCGATCGCCTTGCCAAATTGCATGGTCAGCAGAATGAATGTGGCCTGAATACCCATCGACAGCGCCAGCGTGCCCGCCAGCAGGCGCGGCCTGCGCGCCAGCGCGGTAAAACCGCCCGCCATTTTCAGGGCAAAATCGCGCCCCGGCAGCGATGGGCGCCGCCGCCACAGCCAGGTAATGCCGGTGGGCAGGGCAAAGACGATCACGATCAGCAGCGCCAGAACGATCCCGGCGGCGCGCATCACCATGCCCGCGCGCCCATCCGCGCCACCACCATCGCCATGCAGCATCACCACGCCCAGCAGCGCCAGAAGGGCCAGCGCCAGCATGTCGATCAGCCGGTCGGCCACGGCGGCCGCAGCCACGCGCGGCCCGTCGCGCACGCTGACCTGCGCCATCGCCGCGCGCACCGCATCGCCGCCGGCCGCGCCCGGCAGGCACAGATTGGCGGCAAGCCCGGCAAAATGCGCCCGCAGCGCCAGCCCGAAGGGCAGGGCGCGATCCATCAGCAGCCACCATTTCATGCCCGCCAGCACATGCCCCAGCAGGAAGATCAGGAACACCCCGATGAACAGCGGCAAAGGCACAGCCGAAAAACCGGCGATAATGGCGTCCAGAGGCAGGAACCAGAACAGAATGCCCAGAATCACGACCGATCCGGCAGCCCGTATCACCCATTTTCTCAGGGCTGGCGACATCAGGATACGTGACAAATCAGGGCCTCAGATGCAGGCGGGAAATCATGTCGGCGATCAGGCCCAGGGACCAGATCATGATCGCCGACAGAAAGGCGAAAACCGTGGTTTCCGACAGGTTGTCCATATAGATGTCATAGATCAGCTTGATCACCCCGATCCCCATCAGGCCCAGCCCCAGCGGGATGAAGACCCGCAGCGGGTTGAACAGGGTGCTGATGCGCAGGATCAGGATCAGAAAGTTCAGAAAGTCGATCGGGCGGATTTTGGATTTGCCTACCCGCTTGCCGTATTCGATCGGCGTATAGATCATCCGCTTGCCATTGGATGCCATGCACAGCGTGATCGTGGTGGTAAAGGAAAAGTTCTGCGGCAGCAGCGGCAGGAACGGGATCAGTTCGGATTTGCGGAAAACGCGCAGGCCGGAATTGAGGTCGTTCAGCTTGCGCTCGGCCAGAAAGGACGCGAAATTGTTCAGCACCCATTTGGCGGGCTTGCGGATCATCGGCACGTTCTTCATGCCCGCGCCGCGATCGCCCACGACCATGTCCTGATCGCGGCACATCGCCAGCATGCCGGGCAGATAGCGCGCGGGATAGGTGCCGTCGGCATCCATGATCGCGACATAGTCGTATTGCGCGCGTTTCACACCGCGTTTCAGCGTCGCGCCATAGCCGGAATTGACCTGATTGTAATCGACCGTGGCGCCGCTGGCGATGGCCTCGGCCCGGGTGTTATCCTTGGAGCCGTCGTCGATCACGATGATCTCATAGGGGATGCCCAGCGGGTCCATCACGGCGCGCACGTCCTCGACGGTATGGCGCACCGCGCCTTCCTCGTTATAGGCCGGGATCACGATGCTCAGCGACATGCCATCCAGTTCGCCGGCAATATCTGCCTGCGCTGCCACCTTGGTGACCGTTCCTTCCATATCAGCTTTCCTTCCCACCTTGGGGCCCTCGTCAATTACTGGTTTCGTCATGGCCAGACCTATGGCACGTGCAGACGGTTCTTGCGGCCCAGAACGTGATATTCGAACAGGCACCACGCAAAGGCCGAGGCCGAGTAGACAAAATAAATCTGGTGATAGAGCGTCGTAATGATGGCAAAGCCCAGACCACCATGCAGGCGCATGAAATCGAAAAAGGCCCGGTTCAGCGCAAAGATCAGCGCCAGCAGCGCCAGCGTGACCGGCCATATGCCGGGGTCAAAGATCAGCCACAGGACCGACAGCAGGAACAGCCCCGCCACCCCGGCCTTGATGCGTTCGCCCCAGCCGGTGTTCAGGTCATTGGTCATGCCTTCGCGCGCGATCATCAGGCGCGACCAGGGCAGGGCGCGGCGGAAGATGTCGGTATGGATGCCGTTGGGAATGGTCCAGACCTTCAGATGCTTGCCCAGGAATTCGGGGTCCAGCACGATGCGCCCGCCCGCGTTGCGGATGCGATAGCCCAGTTCGATATCCTCGATCGAGGGCACGCGGTAAGTATCGACGTCAAAGCCGCCGATCTGGCGAAAGAAATCGCGCCGCACCGCGCCGCAGCCCGCCCAGAAAGTGGTCGCGTCGCGCCGGGCATTCTGGTGGTAAAACCGGTGCATCAGGTTCTTATAGCGTGAAAACCACGGCGTTCCGGCCGGTTTTTCGTCATAAGACCCGAATACCGCCTGCACCTGCGGTTCGGCAAAGGCGGCACGAATGCGCGCTGCCCCGCCCGCATGGGCGATCACATCGGAATCGACAAACCACAGAATTTCGCCCGTGGCGACGGTGGCGGCCAGATTGCGCGCCGCACCCGGCCCGCCGTTTTGCGGCGTGACCATCACGGTTGCGCCCATCCGGCGCGCCAGATCGCCGGTGCCGTCGGGGGATTGGTCATCGACGACCAGAACCTCGTCCACGTCGCCCATGCGCAGCATGTCCAGCAGCGGCGGCAGCACCTGGGGCAGCAGATGTTCGGCGCGAAAGGCGGGCATCACCACGCTTATGGTGGGGCGTGTGGCGGTCATGAACGTTTCTCCAGCTTGGATTGGCGGGACAGGAAACCCGAAAACAGCAGCATCATTGTGGCCGCGGCAGGCAACAGCCAGATGACCCGCGCGCCATAACGCGATGCGGGCTGTGACACGCCCCCGCAGACAAAGGCATTGACCAGAACCCCCATGACCAGCATCACGGCTGTTGCCTTGACCGGGCCGGGAACGCGGCCAGGCCATGCCAGCAAGACGGCAATAACCAGCACCGACAGCGCATAAAGCACTGCCTGCGCCGTGGTCGTGGACCGCAGCCAGGCCTGATCGGCGCTGAACGGACCATGGGTAAACCCGGCCGCGCCCAGCCCGACGGCATCCTGATTTTCGGCGATCATCTTGTCGCTGGGCAATGTCATCTCGACGCTGAACATCGAGGTTTGCAACAGCGTGTTCTGCACGAAGGCATATACGGTCTGCGCCGGCATCGCGATCAGCACCCGCTTGAAAAAATCAACCTGTTCCTGCGCCACGGCGCGCTGGTCATCGGCTGTCATCAGCCGGAAGGATCCCAACTGCGGCGAGGTTTCGAAAATGATATGCGTGGCCGTAAGGCGCCACGGATCATCCGACAGTTTCAGCGCCTCGCCCAGCGCGCAGGTGGCGATCGCCGGATCGGGGCAGCGCGTTTCCAGAAAGCGCAGGCCGGGGCCATCCTCGATCAGGCGGGCGGTGATGAAGGGGTTATAGAAAACCTCGGTGCTGGCGACATGTTCGGCGGCGACGCGGAACAGCTTGCGCTCGGCGATGCCGGCGCCAAAGACCAGCGCCACCAGCAATGGGGGCAGCCACCAGCGGCGGCGGTCAAGGATCAGCGCCACGATCAGCGCGACCGGAATCAGCAGGCCCGCAACGCCCAGATGCGACAGATGCGCCACAACGGCAAAGGCCGCCATCGCCATGGCCAGCAGAATTTCCCAGACCCGCATCTGGCGCGCGAAAACCGTCAGCAGCGCGACCATGATCAGCAGCACCGGCGCATAGATATCCGGCATCAGATAGGCCACATAGAAGGGCAGCGCGGTCACGGAACAGACGATCAGCGGCAGCGCCACCAGTGCCGGCACATCGAACCGCGTCGCGGCATTGCGCGCGGCCACCCGCATCAGCAGCCACAGCGCCAGGATGACGACAGCCGCATTCACCAGAACCATCAGCGACAGACGGTCGCCCAGCGATAACAGCGCCGCCAGCAGCGCATAGGCGATGGATCGCGACGCCACCACCTTGCCCGCCTTGCCACCTGTCGCCGCGGCATCGCCCTGGCCGGCGGCCGGGGTGGGGTCATAAAGACCGATCTGCGCCAGGGCGGACCGGCCCTGCGCCACGTAATCGGCCGTGTCGAAATAGAACAGCGGATGCCCGTTCAATGCAAAGACCCACAGACAGGCGGCAAGGGCTGCCAGATACCACATGAAGATCGTGACCACCTGGGATCTTTGCCCCGGAAGGCCGCTGCCCGCTTCGACGGTCATTACCGCGCACCTTCCCGCAAAATCCGCGGGTCGGCGATAGCCCCGGACGCGATCTCATCCCGCAGGCGCGCGAAATAGGCGATGGTGGCTTCCAGACCATGCTTCAGTGGCACATCGGGTTCCCATCCCAGTTTGGCGCGGGCAAGGGTGATGTCGGGCTTGCGCTGGGTCGGGTCGTCATGGGGCAGGGGCTCGAATATCAGTTCTGATTTCGATCCGGTCAGCGCGATGATGTTCTCGGCCAGTTCGCGGATCGTCATTTCGACCGGATTGCCCAGATTGACCGGGCCGGTGAAATCATCCGGCGTGTTCATCAGCCGGATCAGGCCGTCGATCAGGTCGGACACGAAGCAGAAGGACCGCGTCTGGTTGCCCTCGCCATAAATCGTGATCGGTTCACCCGCCAGGGCCTGCATGATGAAGTTCGACACCACGCGCCCGTCCTGCGGATGCATGCGCGGACCATAGGTGTTGAAGATGCGCGCGACCTTGATCTTCAGCTTGTGCTGGCGGTGATAGTCGAAGAACAGCGTTTCGGCGCAGCGCTTGCCCTCGTCATAGCAGGACCGAAAGCCGATCGGATTGACGTTGCCCCAGTAATCCTCGGTCTGCGGATGCACATGCGGATCGCCGTAAACCTCGGAGGTCGAGGCCTGCAGGATCTTGGCGCGCAGCCGCTTGGCCAGACCCAGCATGTTGATCGCGCCATGCACGGATGTCTTGGTCGTCTGCACCGGGTCGTGCTGGTAATGGATGGGCGAGGCCGGGCAGGCCAGATTATAGATCTCGTCCACCTCGACATACAGCGGGAAGGTCACGTCGTGGCGCATGATCTCGAAGCGGGGATTGTCCAGCAGATGCGCCACATTGGTACGACGCCCGGTGAAATAGTTGTCGACGCACAGAACGTCGTTGCCTTCGTTCAGCAGTCGCTCGCACAGATGCGACCCCAGAAAACCCGCGCCACCCGTGACCAGAATACGTTTTGAGGTTACGCTCATGCCCAGTCGTCCTTGTTCATACTGATCACCACCTGGTGGTCACCGTTTAATCCCGGGGCCATGTTCTTTGGCACCGACGCCGGGGATATCGCAAAGGCCATTGGCGGAATTGTGGCGAAATATCTGTTTATATCCGGTATTTCATGCCCGATCGGCCCTGCGATCCCGACCCGTTTCCGATGCGATGCCCCAAATTGCTGCATGTGCAAGATGCCCCGGAAAGATGCCCTTCGCAATCACGAACGCGGTCGCAAAGGGCAAAGCGTCACTTGATGGCCAGGAATCCTTCGAAACACAGGTATTTCTGTATCGTGGTGACATCCTGGAAACCGGCACGCGCCAGCAGGTCAAGGTTGCCCTGGGTCGAGAACGGCTCCAGCACGCCTTTCAGGCTGCGCGATTTCTCGACGATTTCCTCGCCGGAAAAGCCGTTGCGGATCTTGAAATCGTTATAAAGCTGCATCACCAGATCCTGAAAGCGGGCATCGGGCGCACGCACCTTTTCGAACATGATCAGCGCGCCGCCCCAGTTCAGGCGGTCATACAGCTTGGTCAGCAGTTCCTGGCGATAGCGCGGCGGAATGAACTGCATCGTGTAATAGCTGATGATCAGATCGGCCTTTTCCATTTCCATATGGCGCGCATCGTCATGCAGGATGCTGATATTGGGAACGCCATCGCAATGCTTTTGCGCGGCCTTGACCATGGCGGGTTCGACATCCAGCCCGATCCAGCGCGCGCCGGTCTTGCCGCCGTTATGTTCGGCCAGCTTGCGGATCAGTTCGCCCGTCGAGGTGCCGATTTCATAGATGACACTGTCATTATGCACGAAGAAATCAGAGACCTGACAGATCAGATCATGCCCCAGTTCATAAAGCGGGACCGACAACTTGATGTGATCGACGAATGTGTCGGGCACATTGTTGCCAAAGGTCCAACCCGCATTCTGTGCCGAAATTTCCTGACCGACGCCCATTTCGAATCTCCTTACCAAACCCCGAGGTCTTTCAACCCCGATACCTGCCCGCCATACCCGCAACCCGACGACACCCTTTTGGATGCGATGGGATCACTTGCCCGTTTCTGTGTAACATATCGTGCGTCTGCAGCGAAAGTTTACCGAAGGGAAGGCGAAACTTTCTTGATATCGTGCCTTTGCGGTAAACAATCGGGCCACCGCCGGGCGATTGCCGCCAAATCGGGCGGCATGTTCCTGTCGCGATTCCCCCGTTTCGGCGGGACGGGCCGCGCGGCTACCAGATCGCGCGGCCCAGCCGGAAGGTGCCGGTTTGCGTGCTGCCATCGGCCCGCGTCAGCGTGACAGTGATGTCATTGTCCGCCGCCTGCGGGGTGATACGGAAGATTGCGGTGCGATTGTCCGGGGTCAGCCGAACCGCATCGCGCCCGGCAACACTGGCGCCGGCGACCGTGTCATCGACCAGCGACAAGCGCAGCTGCAGCGGTTTGCCCTGCCGAAGATCGCCCTTGACGGCCAGACGCGCCAGCCCGGCGGCCTGCGACGGCGGCACGATGCCCACCCATTTCTGCGCGGGCGTCCCATATCGCAGAACCGCCATCGCGATCATCCCCAGCACGGCCAGAACATAGACCCACCGCACCAGCCCCAGACCGCGCCAGAACCGGCGCATCATCCCATGG
Source organism: Actibacterium sp. (assembly GCF_055134745.1). Lineage (NCBI taxonomy): Bacteria > Pseudomonadati > Pseudomonadota > Alphaproteobacteria > Rhodobacterales > Roseobacteraceae > Actibacterium > Actibacterium sp. The sequence goes on along the minus strand of NZ_JBSRVX010000058.1, from coordinate 5,170 downwards.
GGCGATGTCGTCTGGCGGGCCGCAAAGACCACCGCGCCGGCGAATACAAGCGTGGCCGATCCAAGCCCGAACAACACCCACAGAACCCGCGTCACCGTGCCGCCCCAGGTGCCATAATGAAATGCCATGGCCAGCGGCACCAGCGGGCCGGGCCCGCGTGCCGCACTGGCCGGCAATACCCCCAGAACCGCGCCATCGGTCGGATCGACGACAACCCGCGATCCTTCATGAACGAACGCCGCATCGGCGGGCGCGCCTTCAAACCAGACCCCGTCGCGGGCGCGGCGCGGCATGGTCAGCTTGGTAAAGTGAACCCCCGGCATGGCGACCTGCGCGGTTTGTTCCATCTGCGCGATCTGCGCCCCGGTCAATGTGGCGGGCACCGCCGCGGCGCGTTCGGCGGCCGGTTTGGCGGGGGGCAGCATCATGTTGACCCCGACCGAGGCCAGAAAGAACAATGTGGTCGACAGCGACAGCACCACCAGGAACGGCAGACACCACAAACCGACCAGCCTGTGCAGCGCGCCGCCCCAGCCGCGCAGCCCCGCGCCGCGCGACGGTATCCGAAACAGCCCCTTCCAGAACCGCCGATAGGTGATCAGGCCGCTGACGATCATGATCAGGATGACGAATGACAGGGATGTCAGCAGCAGGCGCATCTGCTCGACCGGGGTCAGCAGGTTTTCATGCAGCCCGTGGATGATGCGCTTGAAATCCACCGCGCGCGTCACATCCAGCAACGCCCCGCTGACAGGGTCAGTCCAGACGATGATCTCTTCGTTCCAGGCGGTGCGCATATAGCTGCGGTCGGCCAGAAACGGGGTGGGGCGCTTTTCGGTCCACTGCAGGGTGGCTTCGGGGAAGGCGGTGGTCACGGTCTGATAGGTGGGTCCGAAACCGGCGTCGGGCTGATCGCTGCCCGCAACCCAGACCTTGGGGTGAAAGGCCACGCTGATTTCATCGGCAAAGACCAGAAGGCTGCCGGTCACGAAGATAAAGCCGATCATCAGGGCCAGATACAGGCCAAGAAATTTGTGAACTTTGAAAAGGAAGCTGCGGAAACGACGCAAATTCATGCTCCAACGTGGGTTTTTCGGTTTGTGATCAGGTCTTCATACATCGCGGCAAAGCGGGCATGAACGGCGGCGGGTGCAAATCTATCCTGCGCGCTGAGCGCCAAAGCGGCCTCACCCTTGGCGCGGCGCAGATCCGGCTGTTCGATCAGCGCCAGAAGGGCCGCCGCGATACCGTCGGCATCACCCACCGGCAACAGCGCGCCCACGCTGTCATCCACCAGTTCCCGCACGCCGCCGCAATCGGTGGCCACCACCGGAAGGCCGGCGCGAAAGGCCTCGACGATCGAAATCGGCAGGTTTTCCCAGCGCGAGGTCAGCAGGAACATATCCGAAGCGGCCAGATGCAGCGGCACGGTCGAAATGGCCCCGACAAAGCGGATGTTGTCGGCCACACCTGCCGCGCGCGCCCAGCCCTGCGCCTGTTCCAGCAACGGGCCCTTGCCAGCGATGGCAAAGACCGCGCCTGGATGGCGCTCCACGACGCGGGCGGCGACCTGAACCATCACGTCGATCCCCTTTTGGGGCTGCAGGCGCGACAGCGACAGGATCAGCGGCCCCGCGCGCCCCGCCAGCAGATCACCGCGCAGCGCCCGGGCATCGGCCGGGTCAATGGCGGGCAGGGGGCTGATGCCCAGCCCGATCACGCGGCCCCGTTCGCGCGGCAACCCCTTGGCGATCAGGGCCTCAAGCGAGGCCTGGCTGGGTGAAATCGTGATATCGGCGCAATGGCGGGCAATGCGGGCGGCGCTGGCCTCGCGCTCGGGGGCCGATCCGTGAAAGGTCAGGACCACCGGCACGCCCAGCCCCAGCGTGGCCAGCCGGGCGACCATGGCGGGGGCGGTTTCATGGGCATGGACCAGTTCTATGCCACGATCACGGATCGCGCGCCGCAGAAGACGGGCGCAGGGCAACAGCGCCGCCACCCGATTGACGGCCGACCCACCGGTGCCAGCCACCCGTGTTATGGGCACCGGCAGAAAATCGGGATCATTGCCCTCGCCGCTCCAGTCGCCATCGCCACCGGCCAGCACCACCTTATGGCCGCCCGCGCGCAGATCGACCGTCAGATCGAGCACATGGCGCTGAATGCCACCTGGCAGGAAATTCGTGCAAATCTGCATCACGCGCATGTTGGCCTGTCCCGTTGCGGGTTATCACCGCTTGTGTGTTTGCCTTGTAAAGCATTGAATGCGGCCAAAGATAGGCCGCCGCGATGCGGCATACCAGCGCCCCGGCCACGGGGCGCGCCAAAACCTTAAATTGTCGCCCCTGCGCCACTGGAGACGACACAAAACCGGAACTGGGCACGGCCTGATGACAATCGCGAAACAGTTTTCCAAGGGCGTGGCCTGGATGGCGGCCGGCAACTGGGCCGAACAGGCGGTGAACTTTGTGGTTTTCCTGATTCTGGCGCGCCTTCTGAATCCGCAGGCCTTCGGATTGCTGGCGATGGCATCGGCCTTTGTGGTGCTGGCCGAGTTTCTGGTCCGCGAATCCCTGACCGAATTCCTGATCGCCGAACCCGATCCCGAGCCGGGGCATTTCAACGCGGTGTTCTGGCTGCTGGCGGGATTTGGGGCGTTGCTGACACTGGTGCTGATCCTTGCCGCAGGCCCGATCGCGACATTCTTCGGCGAAGATTCGGTGCGCGGGCTGATCCGGGCAATGTCACCCACCATTCTGATGATCGCGCTGACGGCGGTTCCGGTGACGGTGCTGCGCCGGCAGATGCGGTTCAAGACGCTGTCGCTGCGCGCCATAACCGGGGTCTTCGCGGGCGGGGTCGTGGGCATCGGCATGGCGCTGGCGGGGTTTGGCGTCTGGGCGCTGGCCGGACAGCGGCTGGCCCAGGTTTTCACCAATATCGTGATGGCCTGGTTCGCGGTGCCCTGGCGGCCAGGTCTGGATGCGCGGCGCGCGCATTTTGCTGCCGTGATGCGCTTTGGCGGCCAGATGGTTGGGCTGCGCGCTGCCGAACTGGCTGTAACGCAAAGCCCCAATGTCATCATCGGCGCGACACTGGGCGCGGTGCAACTGGGATATTTCTCGATCGCCTGGCGCCTGGTCGAGGTGGCCTCGTTTCTGATCGCCACACCGTTGCGGTTGGTCAGCCAGCCGGCCTTTGCGGCCCTGACCCGTGGCGGCGAACGCGCGGCGGACCTTCTGGCCGATATCGCGCGGCTGACAGGGCCGGTGGCGCTGCCGGCCTTTGCCGGGCTGGCGGTGCTGTCGGGCCCGGTGCTGGCGGTGTTTTTCGGGGCGGGCTGGGAACCGGCCGCGCCGGTTCTGTCGGTGCTATGCGCGCTGGCCTTTTACCTGTGTATCGAGCGGGTCCAGCAATCGTTCTGCCTGGCGGCAGGGCGCGCGGCCCCGATCACCAGGCTGGCCTGGGCCGAATTTGCCCTGGGGGCGGTGCTGATCTGGATCGCGACACGCTGGGGCATCGTGGCCGTGGCCGCGGGCTTTGTGGCGGCGCGCTATATGCTGTGGATCTTGCGTTTTCGCATTGTGGCGGGGATCGGTGGCATCGCGGTTTTCGACCTGATCGGCATACATGCCCGCCCGCTGGCGGCGGCGCTGGTGATGGCGGCGGCGGTTTTCGCCGTGCAAAAGCCCCTGACCGCAATATCGCCGCTTCTTGGCCTTGGTGGCGGCATCTTGTCAGGCTTTGTGATCTATGGCCTGCTGTCGGCGCTGTTCATGCGCGACCGGCTGGCGCTGATGAAAACCTATATGACCGGCCGGCACGGGGATGGCCCCCCGGCGTCGTGACCGGGAAAACTGTTTGGGCTGAGGTGATGGAACCGCTGAATATTCTGATGTTCACGACCTTTTACCCGCCGCATTCCTTTGGCGGGGACGCGGTGGGGGTGCAGCGCATGGCGCGCGCGCTGGCGGCGCGGGGGCATGATGTGACCGTGGTGCATGACGAGGACGCCTATGCCTCGCTTGGCGGCAAGGTGCATGGCACGGTCGAGGATGACGGGGTGCGCGCCATCGGGCTGCGCAGCCGTGTCCCCGTGCTGACCAATCTGCTGACCCAGCAGACCGGCCGCCCGGTGATCCATGGCGGACATATCCGCCAGATCGCCAGCGAAAAGAAATATGACATCATCTGGTATAACAATGCTTCGCTGGTCGGCGGGCCGGGCCTGCTGGATTTCGGTGACGGGCTGAAGGTCTATGAGGCGCATGAACACTGGCTGGTCTGCCCGACCCATGTTCTGTGGCGCTATGATCGGGAATTATGCGACAAACGCGAATGCCTGCGTTGCGTCGCCAGCTATCGCCGCCCGCCCCAACTGTGGCGCGCGAGCGGGCTGCTGGACCGCCAGTTGGACAAGATCGACCTGCTGATCGCCAAATCCGAATTCAGCCGCGCCAAACATGCCGAGTTCGGCCTGCGCCAGCCGATGCAGGTGCTGCCCTATTTCCTGCCCGACCTGCCTGCGGGCGATCAATCGGTCGCGCGCCATGATCGGCCCTATTTCCTGTTCGTGGGGCGTCTGGAAAAGATCAAGGGGTTGCAGGACGTGTTCCCGGCGATGGACCGATATCCCGATGCCGACCTGCTGATCCTGGGCGATGGCGATTACGCGAATGAATTGCGCCAGATGGCGGCGCATAATCCCCGTATCCGGTTCCTGGGGCGCAAGACGCCGGATGAGCTGAACGCCTATTACCGCGGCGCGCTGGGGCTGATCGTGCCGTCGGTCTGCTATGAAACCTTCGGCATCATCTTGATCGAAAGCTTCCGGCTGGGCACGCCGGTGATCGCGCGCCGTCTGGGGCCCTTCCCCGAGATCGTAGAGACCGCCAATGGCGGTGTGCTGTTCGACACCGAGGATGACCTGATCGCCGCCATGCGCCGGTTGCAATCGGACCCCGCCGCCCGCGCCGTGCAGGCCAGGGCCGCGCGCGCCGCGTTCGAAAATATCTGGCACGAAGATCGCGTCTTGCAGGCCTTTGGTGCCGCACTTGCCCACGCGGCGCATCGCAAGGGCGATGCCGCCCTGGCGCGCCGCCTTGATGCGGGCCTGTTCGAACGGGGTGCGCGCTGACGGGGGGCTGTCTGCCCCCCGCACCCCCCGAGG
>NZ_JBSRVX010000057.1:0-37918 GCF_055134745.1 Actibacterium sp. | reverse complement strand
CACCTCGCGGCCCTGCCCGAAATCGGGCACATCGCAGGGAGACAGCACCCGCGCCACATCGTCTTCGCTGACCACGCTTTCGGCAAGCTCGATCTGGCCATCCAGACCATAAGACCGCGGCTGCGCCCCCGAAAAACAGGCGATGACGTGATCGACCCGCAGATTGGCCATCTTCTGGGCGGCCTGCACCGAGGTGCGGATCGCGCGTTCAGTTTCGGCCATGGCGTCGATCTCGCCAAAGCGCACGCCGCGCGAGCGGGTCGTGGCGGCACCGATCACCCGGAACGAGGATTGCCCTGCCAGCGCGCCGACCCCGTCGCCGCCGCGAAACCGGTCCGGCCCGTCAAAGCGCAGCACCAGACAGGCAATCTTGGCACTGCCCACATCCAGAATGGCGATCACGCCCCGGTCCATCGCCTGTTTGCGCATCCGCCGCATGGCCCGTTGCGATTGATAGAGATCGGTCATCCGTTGCTTGCTCCTGCCTCGATTGTCTTGATGTGCCGCATGTCTTCGGCGGCCTTTGGCGTCATGCGCAGGGTGGGTCGGGCGCTGTTGCGCATATCGACCACCGTCACATCCCGCGTCAGCAATTCTTCGGCCTGGTTCAGGGCGATCACCCGTTCCAGCGCCGCCAGCGCCCCGGTTTCTGGCAGCAGGATGCGCTGATCGCGGTCCAGCACCAGATCCCAGCGCCGTTCACCCATACGCGCCAGCCCGCGAACCCGCGCCGCGATCGGGCGCGCTGCTTCCAGCAGCAACAGCGCCTCGGGCACGAAGGCGTCAGCGCCATCCCCGGCGATCAGCGGCAGATCGGCGCGTTCGGTGCGCGCGCCCAGTGCGGCCACCCGGTGGCCGGTGCTGTCAAGCAGTTGCAGTCCTTCACGCCCACGCCAGACCACGGCAGGGCTGCGTTCCTGCACGCTGATCTGCAATATGCCGCCGGGACGCACCCGCAGATCGACCCGCGCCACCGCATCCAGCCCGGCGATGATCTCGCGCATCGCTTCCAGATCCAGATCGAACGAACTGACCGGGAAATCTACCGGCACGACCTCGCGGATATCCTGATCCAGCTCGGACGAGGCACCGTCTATCGCCATCAGCTGGACAGAAAACTCGGGGCGCTCCTCGATGCTGCGGCGCATATCGACAAAGCTTGCGACCAGGGCTTCACGCCGAGGGGTATCGCCCAGAAACCAGACAAGCAGAAACATCAGGCAAAAGACGGGCAAGCCCAGCCGCAGCAACCGCCGGAACAGTGGCGTCAGCCAAAGCCGGTTCATCCGGTAAGCCAGGCGCGTCGGCGCCGGATCGCGGCGGGGGTTGGGCGTTATCTGTTGCATGACGCGTCCCTAACCATCCAGTCACAGAATTCGGGAAACGCAATGCCACAAACCGCCGCCTGTTCAGGCGACAGCGATGTCGGCGTCATGCCCGGCTGGGTGTTGGTTTCCAGCAGGATCAGCCCGGCCAGCCCGCGCGCCTCGTCCCAGCGGAAATCGGTGCGGCTGACGCCGCGACAGCCCAGCGCGCGATGCGCCCGCAGCGCGTAATCCAGACAGGCATCGAAAATCTCGGCCGGCAGATCGGCCGGCACGATATGGCGCGATCCACCGGGCTTGTATTTCGCGTCATAGTCATACCAGCCATCGGTCAGGATATCCGTGACGGTCAGCGCCCTGTCGCCCATCACCGTCGTGGTCAGTTCGCGCCCCGGCGCAAAGGCCTCGACCAGAACCATATCGGGCATGTCATCCGACAGCTGCGCCGGGCCATTGGCGCCGTCATGCACGAAATAGATGCCGACCGACGATCCTTCGTTATTGGGCTTGATGACATAGGGCGGCACCAACACATGGCGCGCGCGCACTTCGGCCAGGCTGGCCAGACGGCTTTCGACCACGGGCAGACCGGCGGCGCGATAGGCGTCCTTTGTGCGCTGCTTGTCCATCGCCAGCGCGGATGCCAACACCCCCGAATGGGTATAGGGGATGCCCAGCCATTCCAGCAGGCCCTGCACACAGCCATCTTCGCCCCAGCGGCCATGCAGGGCGTTGAATACGACATCGGGTTTGATTTCGGCCAGCCGCGCGGGCAGGTCGACCGCGGCATCCACGGACACCACGTCATACCCTGCCTGCCCCAGTGCAGCGGCGCATTCGCGCCCAGAGGACAAGGACACCTCGCGCTCGGCCGAGGGTCCGCCCATGATTACCGCCACTTTGGGGGCTGCCCTGCTCGACACACCCGCCACTTACCGCCTCTTTCAGGGTCTTTTGGAAACCCGTTTTCGGACTTGTTATTCAGGGACCGGTTCGCCGATCCGCATGATTTCCCATTCTAACTTTATTCCGCTGTTTTGGAAGACCTTATTTCGGACATCTTCGCCCAGCCCCTCCAGGTCTGCCGCCGTCGCATCGCCGGTATTGATCAGGAAATTGGGGTGCTTGGGTGACATCTGCGCCCCGCCCCGCCGCGCGCCACGCAGGCCGGCCTCGTCGATCACCTTCCAGGCTTTCAGATCATGGCTGTCATCGGCCTGCCCGGTCGAACTGAACCCCGCCGGATTGCGAAACGTCGAACCGGCGCTGCGGTCGCGTGTGGGCTGGGACGCATCGCGCCGGGCAATCTGGTCCTGCATGCGCGCCTCAAGCGCCTCTGGCGCGGCCCGTGGCCCGCGTAATGTTGCGCCGGTTATCACCCAGCCCTGCGGCAGAACCGTTTCACGATAGCCGAATTGCAAATCCGCCGCCGTTAGCGCGATGCTTTCACCAGCGCGCGTAACCACCGAAGCAGAAACGAAATAATCGGATACATATCCACCATAGCAGCCCGCATTCATCCGCACCGCGCCGCCGATTGCGCCAGGGATCGTGCGCAGAAAGGTCAGATCGACTCCGGCCTGCGCCGCCCGCCGCGCCACATGCGCATCCAGCGCGGCCGCACCCGCGGTAACGGTATCCCCCGTCACATCAATGGCGTTGAACCCCCGCCCAAGCCGGATCACCACACCGCGCAGCCCACCGTCACGCACGATCAGATTGCTGCCAACCCCCATCGGGAACACCGGCACCGCCGGATCAAGCGCCGCCAGAAACGCCGCCAGATCGTCAGCGTCGGCAGGCTGAAACAGCCAATCCGCCGGGCCGCCCACCCGCAGCCAGGTCAGATCGGCCAGCGGCCGGTTCGAGGTAATCGTGCCACGCACGGGGGGAAGGGTCAGGGTCATGACGGATTGCTAGTGCCTGCTAAGCCGTGGTGCAAGGAGAGTATGGGCTGGACACTGGCCCGCCGCCCCTATCCGCGCCGCATCACCCGACGCCACAGATATATCACCGGCCAGCGCAGCACCGATATGCCCACGCCCAGCGCCGCCAGCCCCCAGACCGGCCCCATTTGCCAGGTGACATACCCCAGCAAGGGTACCCCAAGCGCGATCAGAACCCAGGCCGCGGGCCAATGTTTGCGGCGGCTGGGAAGCAGCGACAGCAGGCTTGCCAGCACAACCCAGACACATACCAGAATCAATGACGGCGCCATCTATATCCGCCCTCGCAAGCGGCGTGCCAGATGGATCAGGGGGCGTCGGAACATCGACAGAAAGCCCAGCAAGGCCACCAGCGCGACCCAGATATTATAGGTCAGCGCCAGCAACACGATCAGAACCGGCGCGGCAATCAGCAAGGCCAGGCCGGGCACGATCTGATACCGCATCGGCAAAAGGCCGTGATCGTCGCCGCAACCACCCAAAGACAGGCCCAGACCAGAATGCTCATGCCGCCCCCAGATTCAGGGCCAGCGCGCCCAGCGCCGCAATCAGGCCAACCGCTGGCACCGCCACAGGAACGCGGAAGGGCGCATCCGGCGTGCGGCGTTTTTCCATGATCAGCGCGGCATTCACCGTCGCGAAGACCGCCAGCAGGATTGTCGATGTGGTTTCCGCCAGCGCTGCCACGGGCAAGCTGACCGCACCGAGCACCACCACGCCGCTGACCAGAACCGTTGCCAGAACCGGCGTGCCGAACCGGGCGTGGGCCTTGTGGAATATACCCAGAACCGCATGCCGCCGCCCCAGGCCGAACAGCACGCGGGCCGCCATTACGATCTGCGCCAGCACCCCGTTCAACGCCGCGACCACCGCGATCAGCGCCAGAAAGCGGGCATCGCCCCCCCGCACCACCTGCCAGACCAGCGCCAGCGGGCGTTCGCTGGCAGCCAGTTGCGCCAGCGGCACGGCCCGCACCGCCGCCCATGCCACCAGAATGTAGATCACCGTCGTGATCGCCATCGACAAAAGAATTGCCCGCGGCAAGGTGCGGGCAGGGTTCTCGACCTCTTCGGCCATGTTGACGATGTCTTCGAACCCGATAAAGGCGAAAAAGGCCAGAACGGCCCCCGCCGTTATCCCTGTCCAGACCGGCGCGGCAGGGGCGACGAATTCGGCGCCCGCCGCGCCCGTGGCCCCGGCCCAGATGACCAGCCCCAGGCCAATGATCTCGATCACAGTGAACAGCGCGGCCAACGCCAGGCTTTCCAGAACGCCCGCCACCGCAACTGCCGCCAGCATCGCGCCCAGTCCGACAATCGCCCATAGCGCCGGCAGATCGACAACCGATGTCAGATATCCGACCCCGCCCCGCAATACTGCGGCGGCGGAAACGGTGCCCGCCGCGACGATGGCAAGCCCGACCAGCAACCCCAGTGCGGGCCGTTTCAACCCCTGCGCGACAAAGGCCGCCTCACCCGCCGCTTCGGGGATCCGTGTCGAAAACTCCGCATAGCTCAGCGCCGTGGGGGCCGCGATCAGCCCTGCGGTCAGAAAGGAAACCGGTGCCCAGACCCCGGCTGTGCCCGCAACGGCCCCCACAAGCACATAGATTCCCGCGCCGACCATCACCCCGACGCCGTAGGCGGTCAGAAGACCCAATCCGATACGGCGTTTGAGCATGTCTGCCAACGGCCCTATCCTCCCAAACGCGCAGGCAGGTTGTTGGCCCAGGTCGAAATCGTGCCCGCCCCAAGGCAGACGACCATATCGCCGGGCCGGGCCTGTTCGCGCACCAGCCGCTCCAGATCGTCCTCGGTCAGCAGGGCGCGTGCATGGCGGTGGCCGTGGCGGATCAGGCCGGCGACCAGATCGTCGCGGCTGGCGCCTTCGATCGGGGCCTCGCCCGCTGCGAACACCTCGGCGATGGCCACGACATCGGCATCATTAAAACAGGTGCAGAAATCTTCGAACAACGTGTGCAGGCGCGAATAGCGATGCGGCTGATGCACCGCGATCACCCGGCCCGTGGTCACCTGCCGGGCAGCCTTCAGAACGGCGGCGATCTCGACCGGGTGATGGCCGTAATCGTCAATGACGGTCACGCCGCCCAGAACCTCGCCGACCTTGGTGAACCGCCGGTTGACCCCGCCAAACGCGGCCAGAGCGGCACGAATTTCTTCCACCTTCATGCCCAGATGCCGGGCCACGGCAACGGCCGCCAGCGCGTTCGATACGTTATGATCGCCGGGCATCGGCAGGGTGCAACCGGTGATCACCCTGTCTTCGGCCTGCAACGCAATGTCGAAATGCGCCGCCCCGCCGGCATAGGTCAGGTTGACCGCCCGGACATCGGCCTGCGCGTTGAAGCCAAAGGTCACCACGCGCCGGTCGGTCACACGCCCCACCAGGGCCTGAACCTCGGGGTGATCGGTGCAGCACACGGCCAGCCCGTAAAACGGGATATTTGACACGAAATCGTAAAACCCCTGGCGCAGGTTTTCTATCGTGCCCCAATGTTCCATATGTTCGGGATCGATATTGGTGACGATGGCGATGGTCGCGGGCAACCGGTTGAAGGTGCCGTCGCTTTCGTCGGCCTCGACCACCATCCATTCGCCCTGCCCCATCCGGGCATTGGACCCATAGGCGTGGATGATCCCGCCATTGACCACCGTGGGATCCAGCCCGCCCGCATCCAGCAGGGTCGCGACCATCGTTGTGGTCGTGGTCTTGCCATGGGTGCCGGCAATGGCGACGTTTGATTTCAGGCGCATCAGTTCGGCCAGCATTTCCGCCCGGCGCACCACGGGCAGATGGCGTGCCCGCGCCTCGTCCAGTTCGGGATTGCCCGGCTTGATCGCCGATGAAATCACCACGACGGCGGCGCTTTTCAGGTTGTCGGCGTGCTGGCCTTCAAAGATCGTCGCCCCAAGCGAGCGCAGCCGATCGGTGATCTTGCTGGCCTTCAGGTCCGACCCCTGCACGGTATAGCCAAGGTTCAACAGCACTTCGGCAATGCCCGACATGCCGATGCCACCGATGCCCACGAAATGGATCGGCCCGACATCGGTGGGAAGTTTGGTTGCGGCTGCATTCATGTGCTGGGCCCCCTGCCTGCAAGTGTTTCGACCAGTTCGGCCAGCCGCTCGGCCGCGTCGGGCCGGCTGGCGCCAAGCGCGGCATTGGCCATCTGCAACGCCCCCTGCGGCTGTGTCAGAACCGATGCTATCTGCTGTGAAAGCGTGGCAGGCTCAAGCGCCGATTCCGGGATCAGGATCGCGGCCTGGGCCTGAACAAGCCCCCGCGCATTCGCCGTCTGGTGGTCGGCGGCAGCCGCCGCGAAAGGGATCAGGATGCTGGGCCGTCCGATAACGGATATATCCGCCACCGACGACGCGCCCGAGCGGCTGATGACCAGTTGCGCATCGACAAGCCGCTTGGGAATGTCATCAAAGAACGGCCGCACCTCGGCATTGATCGCGACGACGTCATAGGCATGTCGCACCCGATCAAGATCTTCGGCGCGGGCCTGATGCGCGATACGCAGATGTCTGCGAATGTTCTCAGGCAATGCCGCCAGCGCAGGCGGGACCATATCCGACAGGATGCGCGCACCCTGGCTGCCCCCGATAACAAGAACCGACATCGGGTAATCGCCCGGCGGAATATAGGGCGCCCCGGCACGGTCGCGCACGGCGGCACGCACCGGATTACCGGTATGGAAATGCTCTGTGCCTTCTGGCACCGCCGTGGGCCAGGTGCCACAGGCCACCACATGCACCCGCTTGGCAAAAATCTGGTTCACGCGGCCCAGCACGCCATTCTGTTCGTGGATCATGCGCGGCAGCCGCAACACCACCGCCGCCGCCACCGCCGGAATCGCCGGATAGCCACCAAAGCCAACCACCACTGCCGGACGGTCCCGCAGCATGCGGATCATGGCTGCGGCCACACCGCCGAATATTCGAAACGGAACAGCCGCGCGCGCAAAAGCGCCACCACGGGCAAAGGTGGCCGACGGCAATTGTTCGATTTCAACAAGCGCAGGAAAGCCGCCCGCATATCGCGCCCCGCGCGCATCGGTCGACAGGCGCACACGCCATCCCCGCGCCAGCATCGTTTCGGCCAGCGCCTGAGCCGGGAACATGTGTCCCCCCGTGCCCCCCGCCGCGATCACCAGCAGCGGTGCGCGACCACCGGCCATCACCGGCCCTTTCGCATCAAGATGTCGCCAATCTGGCCCTGGGGCCGCGACCGGGTAAAGGCCAGCAGCATCCCCACCGTGATCCCCCCGGCGATCAGCGAAGACCCGCCATAACTGACAAAGGGCAGGGTCATGCCCTTGGCCGGCAGCAGGCGCACCGCAACCCCCATGTTGATCAGGGCCTGCACACCGAACACGCAGGTCACCCCGGCGCCAGCCAGACGAATGAACGGATCACGCTCTTTCATCAACCGCATCAGGCTGCGCACGACGATCGTGGCGTACAGCGCGATGATGATCAGCACCAGCGCCAGCCCGTATTCCTCGGCGGCGACGGCGATGATGAAATCGGTATGGGCATCGGGCAGCGATTGCTTGACCTGGCCCTCGCCCACCCCGACGCCAAAGAACCCGCCTTCGCGGATCGCGTTGGTGGCATAGCCGATCTGGGTGCGCGGGTCGATATCGGATGACAGGAAGCCGTCGATCCGGCGGGCGAAATGTTCCGAATTGTTATAGGCGACCATACCGCCCAGGGTCGTCAATCCGGCCATGCCGACCAACAGCAGGATCGGCGCACCGGCCACGAAATAGATAATACCCCAGGAAAACAGGATCAGTGCCGCCTGCCCGAAATCTGGCTGCATCGCCAGAAAACCCACGATCACCATCGCAATGACAAAGGATATCTGCTTGCCCGGCGGACCGTTCAGATCCTGGCTGGCGGCCATCAGCCAGGCCGACAGCACAATGAAACCAGGCTTGAGAAATTCAGACGGCTGAAGGCTGGCAAAACCCAGCGAATACCACCGCACCGCGCCCTTGCCGAAATCGGTGCCCAGCACCGGCAGCAGGATAAGCGCGACGAAGGATACCACAAACCCCATCACCCCAAGACGCCGCACCAGATCGGGCGACATCATCGACGTGACAAACATCGCGATCAGCGCAAGCCCCCCGAAAAAGGCCTGCCGCTCGACATAGTAAAAGGGGGGAAGCCCGTTCTTGGCGGCCAGCGGCGGCGACGCGGCCAGCCCCAGCAACAGCCCGATCCCGAACAACAACAGGATACAGGACAAGGTCCATTTGTCGATTGTCCGCCACCAACGGGGCAGAATCGGCTCGCCTGCCCGCATGGGCGCGGCGCCATACACCATCTCGGTCATCGGGTTACCGCCCTGCTGCCTCTGTTCGCCCGGTTTTCCGGGTCTGTCATCCACTATAGACAGAAATCCGGCTTCGCACCAGTGCCAAGGAGCAAGACACCCCGCCGCCAGCCCCCCGACAGGCAAAATTTTTCCGGCCATTGCCAGGCCACGCGCCGCTGCCTAAAGTTGCGCGCAGGCAGGCGGGGTGAAAACGATTTGACCAAACCGAACATCCTTTTTCTGTCGATCGAGGATCTGAACGACTGGATCGAACCGCTGGGCGGGCATCCCGACACAATCACGCCGAACCTGACACGCCTGGCTGCGCGCACGGTGGTGTTCCAGTCGGCCTATGCCGCGGCCCCGGCCTGTTCCCCGTCGCGCGCGGCGACCATGTATGGCCAGAACCCGTGGGAAACCGGCCTTTATGTGAATGCACATAAACCCGATCAGGCCTTTGCGCGCGGCGCGCGCCTTTCGGTCATCGGTCAATTGCGGAATGCCGGTTATACCTGTCACGGGGCGGGCAAGGTGTTTCATGTTCAGCGATCCCGCTTCGATTTCGATGAATGGGACGAATTTCAGGTGCTGGAACAGGACAGTTTCGCCCCGATCAGCCAGACCTGCCTCACCGGCGACCTGGGTCCGGCATCCGATTTCGGCCCCGCCCCCGGCACTGACCCGCAGGCCGACGAGATCAACACCGACTGGATCATCGCCCGGATGCAGGCCGGCGCCAGCGGTGCGCTTTGGGCGCTGGGGCTGTATCGCCCGCACCTGCCTTTCATCGTGCCGCAAGAATATTTCGACGCGCTGCCAGATGTGGTCGCTGATCCGCCGGGCCTGGGCATGAACGGATTCTCGGCCGAAAACCGGTCCACGCTGGCGGGAATCCCGCAAGGTGGCAAACGGTTTTCACGCCGCAATGGCCGTTTGGGCAAAGTGCTGGAGGAAACCGGAGAATACAAAGCCTTCCTGCGCGCCTATCTGGCGTCGATTTCCTATGCCGACGCGCTGCTGGGCCGAGTGCTGGACCGCATGGATTACTTGAACCTGTGGGATAACACCATCACCGTTTTATGGTCCGATCACGGCTGGCAACTGGGCGAAAAGCTGGCCTTTCGCAAGTTTTCGCTGTGGGAACGCGCCCTGCGGGTGCCGCTGATGATCGGCGGGCCGGGCATCGTGCCGGGCAACAGCCCCGAACCCGTAAGCCTGACCGATCTGGCCCCCACCCTGTGCGGCCTGGCCGGCATACCGATCCCCGACAGGTTCAGCGGCCAGAACCTGACCCCGATCCTGCGCGGCCAGACCGACACTCTGCGCGGCCATGCGATTTCGGTCTGGGAACATGACATGACCCGCCCCTGGCCCATTCTGGCCCGCACGGTGCGCAGCCGCGACTGGCGCTATATTCTCTATCCCAATGGCGGCGAGGAACTATACGATCACCGCACAGACCCATACGAACATGCGAACCTTCTGTCAGATCGGTTTGGCCCGATAGGGGCGGATACCCGGCAGCGGGCAGATACGCTGGCCGCGCTGTTGCCGGTCGATCTGTGCCCACCCCTGCCGCTACCGGACAGACCGAATGCCGAACGGCGCGCCGGAAAACGGGCGTGGAAGAACCGCAACTGAAAGAGAACGCCATGCCCGATACCCATCTTGCCGCCATCGGCGAAACCGGCATCACGATCACCCGCGCCTTTGCCGCCCCGCCCGATCGCGTTTTCGCGGCCCTTACCCAGTCGGACCAGATCCTTCAGTGGATGGGCACGCCAGACTATCCCACCATTGAATGCGATCTGTATCTGGCCCCCGGCGGCCATGGCCGACAGGTTTGGGGCAAGCCCGGCAAGACCATCGGCGTGACATATCGCTTTCTGGAAATCGAACCGCCCCGCAGGCTGGTCCACAGCGAATTATGGGATGACGACTGGACCCAGGGCGAATGCCTGGTCACGACCAGCCTGTCCCCCACCGCTAGCGGCACCGATCTGCAGATGCTGCTGGAGTATTCCACGCGCGCTGTGCGCGACGCCGTCCTTGCCTCGCCCATGGTCGAAAGCATCCGGATCAATTTTGAAAATCTGGACCGGCTGCTGGCCGGCTGAACAAAATGGCCCCGGATCGCTCCGGGGCCTGTCCATTCAGATCGCGACCACATCCAGCGGCGGGAATCCGTTGAAACCGACCGAGGAATAGGTCGATGTATAGGCGCCGCAATTGCGGATGATGAACCGGTCGCCG
Organism: Actibacterium sp.; assembly: GCF_055134745.1. Taxonomy (NCBI): domain Bacteria; kingdom Pseudomonadati; phylum Pseudomonadota; class Alphaproteobacteria; order Rhodobacterales; family Roseobacteraceae; genus Actibacterium; species Actibacterium sp. The sequence continues at coordinate 27,042 of NZ_JBSRVX010000057.1, read as the reverse complement.
GCTTTCAGACCCAGCGGCAATTGCACCGGGCGCTTTTCATACAGCACATCGGCGCTGTCGCAGGATGGGCCGGCCAGAATGCAGGCGCCGGTCTCTTCGTGGTCGCGGTCGGTGATGAACTGATAGCGGATCGCCTCGTCCATCGTTTCGGCCAGACCCGAGAATTTGCCGATATCCAGGTAGACCCAGCGATGGGTGTCGCTGTCGGATTTCTTCGACACCAGCAGCACCTCGGCGGCGATCATGCCCGCCTCGGCGACCAGTCCGCGGCCGGGTTCGGCCATCACATGCGGCACATGGCCGAAACGCTCGGTCACCAGTTCCATCACCCGGGCGGCGTATTTGGTCGGGTGATCAATCGCGTCGCCGTAAAAGGCCGGGAAACCGCCGCCGATGTTCAGCAGGGTCAGGTCATGGCCTGCGGCACGCGCCTCGTGCCAGATCGCGGCGATCTGGTCCAGCGTGTCGGTCCACATCTCGGCCCGGCGGGTTTGCGACCCGACATGGAACGAGAAACCAACCGGTTTCAGGCCCAGTTCGGTGGCCAGCGCCAGCAGGTCCAGCGCCTTGTCACGGGCACAGCCGAATTTGCGGGTCAGCGGCCAGTCGGCCTGCGACGCCTCGACGATCAGGCGGATATAAACCTGCGCGCCGGGCGCATGATCGGCCAGCTTGTGCAGCTCTTCCTCGGCATCGGCGGCAAACAGGGTGATCCCGGCATTCCAGGCGAACTGGATGTCGCTGACCCGCTTGATGGTGTTGCCAAAGGAAATCTGGTCGGGATGCGCGCCCAGGCTCAGGCACAGCTCGATCTCGCCACGCGAGGCGGCGTCGAAGTTCGACCCCAGCCCGATCAGCGTCTCGATGATCTCGCGCGCCGGGTTGGCCTTGACGGCATAGTGGATTTTCGCATGCCCCAGACCCGCGTCCAGCGCGCGATATTGTTTCACGACGGCATCGGTGTCCAGCACCAGCGTCGGACGGTCGAAATGGGTCGACCGAATGAACGCTTCGATGCGCGATACGGGGGCGATAGCATTACGTCCGACAAAGTCGGTGACAGTAGCGTTCATGGTCATCTCCAATAGACTCGGCCCAGCAGGACCGCTCAGTTCCAAGGGAGACGTTACCGTCGCTACATAAACGCGGGTGGTGATGACCACCGGCCAGAGGCGCGTGCGTTGGCGTCTTGCGATGGGCAGATAAGGCCAGTGCCGATTCATTGCAAGTGACATTTTCAGCAAGATCGAAATTTATTCGCCAAAGACTTGGGCGTTGTAAAAACACCACGCAAGGGCTTGATTGCACAACCGCTTTTCAACACCCCTGCGACGGGCCGTCGCGGCAAGCCGCCGTGTTCAGCCCAGCGCCTTGTGCACCTGTGCGATGAAATCATCACCGCGTCGCTCGAAATTGTCATATTGGTCGAAACTGGCGCAGGCCGGGGCCAGCAGAACCGTATCGCCCGGTTCGGCCTCGGCGGCGGCACGGGCCACCGCTTGGGCCATCGTCTCGCAAACCTCATGCGCGGTCGCGCCCAGCTTCAGCGCGAAACCTGCCGCCTCGCGCCCGATCACATAGGCCTTGGCGACATGGTCCAGATGATCCAGCACCGGCCCCAGCCCCCCCTCTTTTTCCAGCCCGCCACAGATCCAGCGGATGCGCGGGAACGCGGCCAGCGCATGGGCGGCGGCATCGGCATTGGTGGCCTTGCTGTCGTTGACATATCTGACGCCGCCCGCCTCGGCCACCAACTGGCTGCGATGCGGCAGGCCAGCAAACCCGTGAAATGCCTGCTCGATCGCCTTGGGCGCAATCCCCAGCGCCCGCACGGCGGCATAGGCGGCACAGGCATTTTGATGGTTATGCACCCCCGGCAGCCCGGCCATCCCCCGCAGATCGACCGACCCGACCTGCCGCCCCTTGCGGTATTCGGCCAGAAATCCCTTGCGCGCGAACACCGCCCAGCCCGGCCCGTCCAGCTTTTGCGTCACCGAGACCCGGATCAACCGGTCATCGGCGGCGCCTTCGGCCATCTGATTGGCCAGAAACTGCCCCTCGGCCTCATCCACCCCGATGATGGCGCGGTCCGGTCCACCTTCCGCGAACAGCCGCCGCTTGGCCGCGAAATAGCCCCCCAGCCCGCCATGCCGGTCCAGATGATCCGCCGACAGGTTGGTGAAAACCGCGATATCGGGGGTCAGCGCGCGCGCCAGTTCGGTCTGATAGGACGACAGTTCCAGCACGACCACGCCGCCCTCGCCCGGCGGATCGATATCCAGCACGCCGCGCCCGATATTGCCGGCCAGCTGGCTGTCGCGCCCGGCCTCGCTCAGCACATGATGGATCAGCGCGGCGGTGGTCGATTTGCCGTTCGACCCGGTCACGGCAATCACCCTGGGCGGGCTTTCGAAACCGTCCCATTCCCCCGATGCCAGGGATCGGAAGAACAGACCGATATCATTGTCCACCGGCACACCCGCCGCCCAGGCCGCCACGATCGCAGGATGCGGCGCAGGATAAAGATGGGGAATACCGGGGCTCACGATCAGCGCCGCCAAACCATCCAGCGCCCCGCCCCGCGTCAGATCCCTGACGACAAGGCCTTCCTCTTCGGCAATGGCCCGCGCTCCGGCCCCGTCATCCCAGCAAAGCACCTCGGCCCCGCCCGCGCGCAAGGCCCGCGCCGCCGAAAGCCCCGACCGGCCCAGCCCCAGCACGCCCACCCGCGCAGCTTCATATCCCTGAACCGGAATCATCGCCTTCCCCCGTGCATTCACTTTCGTACAAGTATCCCGGGGGAGGCCCGTGCCGCAAGGCGCGGGACGGGGGCGGCGCCCCCATTCCCGGGCCGGTGATCCCCCGACGCTAACGCAGCTTCAGCGTCGCCAGCCCGATCAGCGCCAGGATCAGCGAGATGATCCAGAACCGGATCACGATCTGCGGCTCGGCCCAGCCCTTCTTTTCGAAATGATGGTGGATCGGCGCCATCAGGAAAACCCGCTTGCCGGTGCGCTTGTAATAACCCACCTGGATGATCACCGACAGCGCCTCGACCACGAACAACCCACCAACGATGGCCAGCACGATCTCGTGCTTGGTGCTGACCGCGATCGCCCCCAGCGCCCCACCCAGCGCCAGCGACCCGGTATCGCCCATGAACACCGCGGCAGGCGGCGCATTATACCACAAAAAGCCCAGCCCCCCGCCGATCAGCCCGGCGGAAAACACCAGCAATTCACCGGTGCCCGGCACATAATGCACATCAAGATAGGTCGAAAAGTCGACCCGACCCACCGCATAGGCTATCACGCCCAGGGTGCCGGCCGCGATCATCACCGGCATGATCGCCAGGCCGTCCAGCCCGTCGGTCAGGTTCACCGCATTGGCCGCGCCCACGATCACCAGCACCGCGAAGGGCACGAAGACCCAGCCCAGATTGATCAGCACGTCCTTGAATACCGGCAAGGCCAGCCGCCCGGCCAGCAGATCATACTCGGCCACACGCGCCACCTGATCGGCATCCGCCACGCCTTGCAGATACATCGCCCAGCCGCCCGCCGCCGCCGCGATCACCAGCCCCAGCACCAGCCGGATGCGCCCCGGCACGCCCTTGTGATTGCCCTTTGACACCTTGGCGAAATCATCGGCAAAGCCGATCAGCCCATAGGCCAGCGTCACGAACAGCACCAGCCAGACATAGCCGATATCCAGCCGCGCCCATAGCAGTGTGGACACGATCAGCGCCCCAAGGATCAATACGCCCCCCATCGTGGGCGTGCCTTGCTTGGTCAGCAGATGGCCTGCGGGGCCATCCTCGCGGATCGGCTGACCACGGCCCTGACGCTTGCGCAGCAGGTTGATCAGCGGCCGGCCGAACAGAAATCCGAAGATCAGCGCCGTGAAAAAGGCCCCACCCGCACGGAAGGTGATATAGCGGAACAGGTTGAAGATATCGCCGCCATCCGACAGCCCGGTCAGCCAGTATAACATCCGCCTTGCCCTTCTTGTTATGGTTGTTATTCAGTCGGCACCGCTTGTCCCAATTTGCGCAAGGCGTCAACCACCAGCGAAACCCGGCTGCCCTTAGATCCCTTGACCAGCACGACATCGCCCGCATCCACCAGTGCATGCGCGCGCGCCGCCATGCCGGGGGCCGTTTCATGCCATTCGCCGCGCTGTCTGCGTGGCAGCGCCTGATGCAGCGCCTGCATGCGGGGGCCAACGCAATGGACCAGGCTGACCGATTGCAGCGCTGGATGTCCGGCAACGGCGCGGTGCAGGTCGATCTCGTCTGCGCCCAGTTCCAGCATATCGCCCAGCACGGCGATCCGGCGGCCCTTGGCCACGCGGCCGATCCCGTCTTCGGGCCGGGCGGCGGCCAGAACCTCCAGCGCGGCGCCAAGCGAAGCCGGATTGGCGTTGAACGCATCGTCGATCAGCGTGAAGGCCATGCGCTCGTCGATGATATCCAGCGAAAGACGTTCGCGCCGCCCGCGCCCGGCCGGAGGCGTCCATGTGCCCAGATCGCAGGCTGAAACCGCGCGATCCAGCCCCAGCGCATCGGCCACGGCCAGAACACCCAGCGCGTTCATCGCGAAATGGCGCCCCGGCGCCTGGATCTTGAACAGCACCTCCCCGCCGGGCAAGGCGGCCTTCACGATCGTGGTGTCGTCATGCAGCGAAACGGACACCGCGCGATAATCGCTGCCCTGTGCCTGTCCGAAGGTGACGATCTTTGCACCCAGCCCGGCGGCATGTCCGGTCAGGACCGGCGTTACATCAAGGTCGTTGTTCAACACCGCCACCCCGTCCGGCACCAGCCCGTCAAGGATACTGGCCTTTTCGCGGGCGATCCCCTCAAGATTGTCGAAGGCTTCCAGATGCGCGGCAGCCACAGTGGTGATCATCGCGACATGCGGGCGGGTCATCGCGGTCAGGGGCGCAATCTCGCCGGGATGGTTCATGCCGATCTCGATCACCGCGAAATCGGTCTCCTGCGGCAGGCGCGCCAGGGTCAGCGGCACGCCCCAGTGATTGTTGAAACTGGCCTCGGCGGCATGCACCTTGCCCTGCCCGCCCAATACGGCGCGCAGCATTTCCTTGGTCGAGGTCTTGCCGACCGATCCGGTCACGGCCACAACACGGGCACGGGTCCGGGCGCGGGCCGCGATGCCCAAAGAGCCAAGCGCGGCCAGAACGTCAGGCACGATCAGCAGCGGTGCGTCATCGGGCAGGCCATCGGGAATGCGCGACACCAGCGCCGCCGATGCCCCCTGCTGCAGGGCCTGCGCCACGAAATCATGTCCGTCGCGCACATCCTTCAGCGCCACGAACAGATCGCCGCGTTGCAGGCTGCGCGTGTCGATCGACACGCCCGATGCCGCCCAGCCCCGCGTTACGCGCCCGTCGGTCGCCGCGACGGCCTCATCCGATGTCCACAACATGGTCATGCCACCCGCCCATCCAGCGCGGCCACCGCCACGCTGGCCTGTTCCACATCGTCAAAGGGAAACACGTCATCGCCCACGATCTGGCCCGTCTCATGCCCCTTGCCGGCAATCAGCAACGCATCGCCCGGCCCCAGTGCATCAACGCCGCGCAGGATCGCCTCGGCGCGGTCGGGCACCTCGGTTGCGTCCGGGCAGGCTTGCAGTATTGCGGCACGTATCCCGGCCGGATCCTCGGATCGCGGGTTGTCGTCTGTCACGAATACAACATCGGCCCCGGTTGCGGCGGCGGAGCCCATCAGCGGGCGCTTGCCCCTGTCGCGATCGCCGCCCGCACCGAATACCACCACCAGTCGCCCCATGACATGCGGACGCAGCGCCGCCAGCGCGGTTTTCAACGCATCGGGCGTATGGGCATAATCGATAAAGACCGCCGCGCCATTGTCGCGGGTCGCCGCCAGTTGCATCCGGCCGCGCACCGTTGTCAGATCGGGCAAGGTGTCGAACACCTGCAACGGGTCTTCGCCGGTGGCAATCGCCAGCCCTGCCGCCAGCAGAACGTTTTCCGCCTGAAACCCGCCGATCAGGCTCAGCCGCACCTGATGCGCCCGCCCGGCCCATTCAAAGCGCAGATCCTGCCCCGTGGCATCATAGCGTTGCGCCAGCAAGCGCAGATCGGCCCCATGGGCGCGGCCCACGGTCAGCACGGTCTGGCCCCGATCCAGCGCGATCTGGGTCATGCTTGGGCCGCGCGGATCCTGCATGTTGATCACCGCCGTGCCATCCTGCGGCAACACGCGCGAGAAAAGCCCGGCCTTGGCCAGGAAATAGGAATCGAACCCGATGTGATAATCCAGATGATCCTGACTGAAATTGGTGAACCCGGCAGCCGCCAGGTTGACGCCGTCAACCCGGCGCTGCGCCAGCCCGTGGCTAGAGGCTTCCATCGCGGCATGGGTCACGCCCTGCGCGGCCATTGCGGCCAGCAAGCGATGCAATGTGATGGGTTCGGGCGTGGTATGGTTCAGCGGCGCGTGAAAGGCGCCTTCGACCCCCGTCGTGCCCAGATTGACGGCGCTGTGACCCAACAGCGCCCATATCTGGCGCGTGAAGGTCGCCACCGATGTCTTGCCGTTTGTGCCGGTGACCGCGACCATCGTTCTGGGTTGCGTTCCGAACCACAGCGCGGCCGCGCAGGCCAGCGCTTGGCGCGGATCCTGCGCCACGATCAGGGCGGCATCGCTTGCGTCCAGTTCAGACTTTGCAATCTGCGCGCCCGCCGCATCGGTCAACACCGCCCCCGCGCCCATGCGCAAGGCATAGGGAATGAATTCGGCGCCATGCACCTTGGTGCCCGGCAGGGCCGCGAACAGATGGCCGGGCCTGGTCTGGCGGCTGTCCACCGACAGGCCGGTCACACGCGGATCACGCCCGCCGCGCGCTGTCAGGCCAAGTTCCCTCAAAGATTTCGTCGTGCCCGCGCCCACCATCATCGCCCCCGGCCCGCCCTAGTTACGTGCCAGTGTTACCCCGAAGCTGGGTTGGGGTTCAATCTCTGGCCGCAGGCCCAGCAGGGGCGCGGTGCGGCGGATGATCTCGGCCGCCACCGGCACGGCTGTCCAGCCCGCGGTGCGACGCGGTTCGGTGCCCGAGGTTTCCTCGGGTTCATCCAGCGTGACGACCAGCACATATTTCGGATCATAGGCCGGGAACATGCCGGCAAAGGTGGCGATCACCTTGTCATCGTAATAGCCACCGGTCGGCTTGGGCTTGTCGGCGGTGCCGGTCTTGCCCGCCACCGCATAACCCGGCACATCGCCGAAAGTCGCGGTGCCGCGCACCACCACCTGGCGCAACATATCGCGCAGCACTGCAGAGGTCTGTTCGGATATCACCCGCTGCCCGCCCGCCGGCCGGCCACCCGCCAGCAAGGTCGGCACCACCCGGGTGCCACCATTGGCAAGGGTCGCATAGGCCGCCGCCAGATGCAGCGGGCTGGCCGACATGCCATGGCCGTAAGAAATGGTCATTGTCGACAGCTCTGACCAGTTGGCGGGCACCTGCGGCTTGACGCCCGGCGCCTCGGTCAGTTCGATCGCGGTGGGTTCCAGCATACCCAGCTTGCCCAGGAAGGCGCGCTGACGTTCGGCACCGATCTGCTGCGCGATCCGGGCAGTGCCCACGTTCGAGCTTTTGACAATCACATCGGACACCGTCAGTTGCGGGCCGTAATTGTGAAAGTCGTTGATGCGGAACTTGCCCCAGCGCAGCGGCCCCTTGGTGTCGATCATCGTATTGGCGTTGACCAGCCGCTCTTCGATGGCCTGGCCCACGGTGAAAATCTTGAAGGTCGATCCCAGTTCATACAGCCCCTGCACCGCGCGATTGAACAGCGGGCTGTCGCCGGCATCGCCGCTGGTCAGCGGGCGCGGGCGGTCATTGGGATCGAAATCGGGCAGCGAGATGAGCGAAACCACCTCGCCTGTCTTCACATCCATCAGCACGGCAGAGGCGCCCTTGGCGTTCATCAGCCTCATGCCACCGTCCAGCACCTCGCGGGCCGCCGCCTGCACCGTCAGATCCAGCGACAGGCGCAGCGGTGCGCCGCCATTGGCCGGATCGCGCAGATAAGTGTCAAAGACACGTTCAACCCCGGCGATTCCGATCACTTCGGCGGAATTCACGTCTTCGCGTCCGAATCCGGTGCCACCCAGAACATGGGCGGCCAGCTTGCCGTTGGGATAAAGGCGCATCTCGCGCGGGCCGAACAACAGGCCCGGATCGCCGATATCATGCACCATCTGCCGCTGTTCAGGGCTGATCCGTTTCTTCAACCACAGGAATTTTCGCTTGCCGTTGAAATCCTCGGCCAGTTCGGCGGCATCCAGATCGGGGAATATCCGCGCCAGTTCCTGCGCGGCGCGGGTCTTGTCAACCATCAGCGGCGGCTGGGCATAGAGCGAATATGTCGCCAGGTTGGTGGCCAGAATCCGGCCGTTGCGGTCGGTGATATCCGCGCGCTGGTTGACGATGGCGGCCCCGGACGAGACAGCGGCGCGCGGCTCTTGCGGGTCCGAGGATGCCATCAGGCCCATCTGTGCGCCCACGGCCGAAAACGCGCAAAAGAACAACGCACCCAGAATCAGCAGCCGACCCTCGGCACGGGCGCGGGCCTTGTCACGCAGTTGTTCGTGACGCAGGCGCAGGTTTTCACGCACGATTGCCTCGGGGTTTTCACCACGGGCACGGGCGTCAAGAATACGGGCCAGCGGGCGCAGCGGCGTGCGGATCATGGGCGTGACTCCAGCTTGCCGACGACATCGACGGCATTGGTAACGGCGGGAAGATCGGGCAGCGGAAAGCTGACCTGCCGGATCAGCGCAAATTGCGCGGGCAGCATCGGCAACAGGCCCAAACGGTCGAAATTGAGCGCGGCCAGTTCGCGCAGGCGATCAGGGCGGTTCAGATAGGCCCATTCGGCGCGCAGCATCGCCAGTTCCTGGCGCATGTCGCCGATGTCACGCTGCAGCCTGTCGGCCTGCTTTATGGCCTGCTGGGTGCGAAAGTTTTCCTGATAGGCCCACCACGCCAGCCCCATCACCGTCAGTGCCGACAAGACATACAGCAAGCTGCGCATTCACATTCCCCCTGTCGTGACGATCGCGGGCAGCCCCAGCGCCGCGCGGTCGATATCTGTAATGGGTGCCCCGGTACGTTCGGCCACACGCAGATGCGCCGACCGCGCCCGTGGATTTTGGGCAATCTCGTCGTCGTCCGCCCCGACAGCGCGGCGCGACAACAGCCGAAACGTTGATTTTTCTTCTGTTATTTCAGGGGCATAACGATTTGCACGCCCTGCACCGCCCGACCGTGCCTGCATGAAACGCTTGACGATCCTGTCTTCGATCGAATGAAAGGTCACGACGGCCAGCTTGCCGCCGGGTTTCAGCGCCCGTTCCGCCGCCAGCAGGCCTTCCACCAATTCGCCCAGTTCATCGTTCACCGCAATGCGGATTGCCTGAAAACTGCGCGTGGCAGGGTGGCTTTGCCCGGGCTTCGGGCGTGGCAGGCAACGCTGGATCACCGCGACAAGATCGGCGGTGGTTTCAAAAGGCGTGGTCTTGCGGGTTTCGACGATCTGGCGCGCAATGCGGCGCGATGCACGCTCTTCCCCGTATTGATACAGGATATCGGCCAGAACGGATTCATCCGCCGTATTGACCAGATCGGCGGCCGAAGGGCCCGTGCCGCTCATTCGCATGTCGAGCGGGCCGTCTTTCATGAAGGAAAAGCCGCGATCAGCCTGATCGAGCTGCATGGAGGATACGCCAAGATCCAGCACCACGCCATCCAGCGGCGCATCGCAATAGGTATCCAATTTCGAAAACACGCCCTGAACCAGCTTCAGCTTGTCGCCATATCCGCTCGCCCATTCAGCCGCCAGAGCAAAAACAGACGGATCGCGATCGACCCCGATGACCCGTTCGGCACCCGCGTCAAGCAACCCGCGCGCATAGCCGCCGGCGCCGAATGTGCCATCCAGCCACACACCTGAAACCGGCGCGACTGCCGCCAGAAGCGGGCGCAGCAAGACGGGGATATGGGGGGCGGGATCGGCGGGCTGGCGGGCGGCTGCGGCCATCGCTCAGACGCCCCCCGCGCGGTCCAGCAGCGACAGCGGATCGAAATCATCCGGCTGTTCGTCCAACCAGGCCTCGGTCTTGGTCAGTTCCTCGGTATCGTATGTTTCGGGCTTCCAGATCTGGAACGTATCGCCCGAGGCGATGAAAAAGGCCTCGCCCTCCAGCCCGATCTTGTCGCGCAGCTTTTGCGGCAGAACAAGGCGGCCATCGGAATCAACCTCGGTGGGGAACGACTGGCCGTGGATCAGCCGCTCCAGCATCCGCCGCTCGATCGAGCCGCGCGGCATCGCGGCGATTTTCTGATCGACCTCGTCGATCGCTTCGATGGTAAAACATTCCAGGAATTTGCGGCGGTGGTCGCCATAGACGATCACCAGTTGCGGACGCAGGCCATCGGTCCAGTCGGGGTCGCCCGCCTCCAGCACACGGCGAAACAGGGCCGGGATCGAGACCCTACCCTTGGCATCCACCTTGTGGTGGCTTTCACCTCTGAACCTGCGCGCCACGGGCGACGCTCCTTTTGCCACTCGCCTAGATCGACCCGCGCCGGAAACGAAAACGGCGGATCGGGCTGCTGCCACTGCCCTATCCGCCGCCCTCGTCCCATCACTGGGTGTGTCCGACTGCGCATGCCACCTGGGGGGATGTCTGCTCGCTTGCGCGCCGGATCTTCATTTTCGGTGAAAGCGGGTGCCTGTATGAAACCTGACTTTTTGCCGTGTTCGGGGTTCTTGCCGCCCCTTTAAGCCCGTCCTCATCCGATGAACATGGGATGCCATGGGAATTCATGGAAATCAACAGGATTAATGCGATAACGGCACAAGATGCTGCGTTTCATGTCAACCGAATACAAGGTATTGATCAAGATCAAATCGTGAACATGATCTGCATATAGATGCCATCTACCCTTGAAGTTCTATATATAGACTGAAAATCCCTGCGAAATATTTCCCGCGAATTCCCATAAACCCCGACGATTCACATCAGATCGGCACCAGAATCAGCCGTCCGCCGCCCTGAATCGGGCCAGATCACGGAAATTCCCATGCTTTCACGCCACAGTGATTCGGATTTATCAGGTTGAAGGTACGCCCGCAGCGGGCAATCCCGTGAATTCCCGGCCGCTGATCAGGCCATGCCACCCGCGACCAGCCGCGCGGCCAAAGCGGCATAGGCATCTGCTGCCGGCCCGTCCCCCAGCGCAATTGGCGCGCCCGCATCGCCCGCCACACGCACATCCAGCGCCAGCGGCAGTTCGGCCAGAAACGGCAGGCCCAGCTTTTCCGCCTCGGCCCGCACGCCGCCATGTCCGAATATATGCGCCTCGTGCCCGCAATTGGGGCAGACATACATCGACATGTTCTCGATCAGGCCCAGAACCGGCGTTTTCAGCGTCTTGAACATGTCGATCGCCTTGCGCGCATCCAGCAGCGCCACGTCCTGCGGTGTGGACACGATCAGCGCGCCGGTGACATGGCTGCGCTGGCACAGCGTCATCTGCACATCGCCGGTGCCGGGCGGCAGATCGACGATCAGCACGTCCAGATCGCCCCAGGCCACCTGCCCCAGCATCTGTTGCAGCGCCCCCATCAGCATCGGCCCGCGCCAGATCACCGCCTTGTCGGGGTCCATCATCAGCCCGATCGACATCATCGTGACGCCATGCGCCTGCAAGGGGATGATCGTCTTGCCATCGGGCGCGGCGCCCGGGCGTTTGGTCACGCCCATCATGCGCGGCTGCGACGGCCCATAGATATCGGCATCCAGCAGCCCCACGCGCCGCCCCTGCCGGGCCAGCGCCACCGCCAGATTGGACGAGACCGTGGATTTGCCCACGCCGCCCTTGCCCGAGGCGACGGCGAGAATGCGATCCACCCCGGCAATACGCGCAGCCCCGCCCGGCGTCGGGTGACGCCCGATCTTCAGATTCGGCGCACCGCCCCCGGATGGCTGACCCGAAGCCTGATGTGCGGTCATCACCGCCGAAACACCCGCCACGCCCGGCAACCGCCCGACGGCCTGTTCTGCGGCACGGCGCACAGGCTCCATCGCCGCGGCGTCTTGCGGACCGGCGATTTCAATGACGAACCGCACCTGATCCTGCTCGATCTGCAAGGCGCGGATCATGTCGCGCGAGACAAGGTCGCCACCACCCGGAAGCGGAACGCCTGCAAGGCAGGCCAGAATAGTGTCGCGTTGCTGAGTCATGATAGCCTCCGGTTTTCGCGCCCATAAAAGGCGCAGCCACGCGCCAAGGGCAAGGGCCCTTGCCCGGCACCTGTAATGCACAGCGCGCAATATGTCAGCGGAACTTATGCAATTGCTGCATGGCAGCATTGTATATTCGGCCATTGTGCAAGCGCAGCATCGGCGTATGTTTGTCTCAACGGCGACACCAAAGTCGCCAACGAGCAAGGCAAGACGACACGATGGCACATACGCAAAGCATTCATTTTTCCCGCAACGGCATCGGCGCAGTACTGCGTCATGTGGTCGAAGCGGTCGAAAAAGCAACCGCGCGGGGCCGGGCTTACCGCCAGACCATGCGTGAGTTGAACGAATTGAGTGATCGTGATCTGGCGGATCTGCGCCTGACGCGGTCGATGATCAAACGGGTCGCCACCGAGGCGGCCGAAGCGAAATAAGGATTTGGTTCAGAAAACCCCTCCTCCTCCCTGGGTTTTCTGTAATTGCGGCGACATCTTCCTCCTCCCTGATGTCGCCGCCCTTTTATACCGGGGCACCAGCCCCAGACGAAATACGGCGGACTTCCTCCTCCTCCCTGAGGTCCGGCGTAACTAAGAGCGGCGGCATCTTCCTCCTCCCTGATGTCGTCGCCCCTTTTATTCCGGGGCGCATGCATTACATGCACCCCAACCAGATGCGACAGGCTTCCTCCTCCTCCCTGAGGCCTTTCGCTATAATGAACGGCGGCACCCTCCTCCTCCCTGGTGCCGCCGTTTTTTTATGTCTGCTTGGCAGGGATGTGCTGCGGCGGTGACAAGACCATCGCCAAGCCATGCACCAGGCACAGGGATACCCCCGGCAGCGCCGGATCGTTTTGAGAGTGACATTAAAAGAATAGTCCGGGCCGGTTGCGCGCAGCGGCCTAAAACGGCACGTCGCTGGCCTGATCGGCGGGGGTCACGAAACCGGCCACAACCTTTTTCGCTCCGGCCTTTTCGAATTCGATATCCAGCTTGTCGCCCTCGATCCCCATGACGATGCCATAGCCGAATTTCTGGTGAAACACCCGCGCGCCGGGGCGATAGCTGGCGCTGGCGCCTAGGTCGATCATCGCACCCTGCCCTGTTCGGGAACCGGCCTGGGTCTGGTTGCGCGATTGCAGACGCTTCCAGCCGGGCGAGCTGTAGACATCAGCCCGTGCCGCCCTGTCTTCGATTCCCGCCGCCATGCCCGCCGCGCCATATCCACCGCCATACAGCCCCGGCGGGGTCAGAACATCAACATGGGCTGGCGGCAATTCGTCAATAAAGCGCGACGGCAGTTGCGACTGCCACTGGCCGTAAACCCGCCGGTTGGCGGCAAAGGATATCGTGCACAACATGCGCGCGCGGGTGATCCCGACATAGGCCAGGCGGCGCTCCTCCTCCAGCCCTTTGACCCCGGATTCGTCCATCGACCGCTGGCTGGGGAACAGCCCGTCTTCCCAGCCGGGCAGGAACACGGCCTGAAATTCCAGCCCCTTGGCCGCGTGCAGTGTCATGATTGAAATCTTGGCCTCGGCCGTTTCGGTTTCGTTATCCATGATCAGCGCGACATGTTCCAAAAACCCCTGAAGGTTCTCGAACTGTTCCAGCGCCTTGACCAGTTCCTTGAGGTTTTCCAGCCGGCCCGGTGCCTCGGGCGATTTATCGGCCTGCCACATCGCGGTATAGCCCGACTCGTCCAGTATCACCTCTGCCAGTTCGACATGGTTCTGCGTGTTGTCCAGCGCCGCCCCGTGCCAGCGGCCCAGCGCCTCCAGAAGCCGGCGCAGTTCTGTCGCCCCCTTGCCACCCAGCAAGCCGGTTTCCAGGGCAATCTTCGCGCCCTCGATCAATGACACGCCGTTGTGCCGCGCGGTGGTTTGCAGGGTTTGCCGCGCCTTGTCACCCAGGCCCCGCTTGGGGGTGTTCATGATCCGCTCGAACGCCAGATCGTCCTCGGGGCTGACGGCGACGCGGAAATAGGCCATCGCATCGCGAATTTCCATCCGCTCATAGAACCGCGGTCCACCGATCACCCGGTACGGCAGGCCGATGGTCAGAAAACGGTCTTCGAACGCGCGCATCTGGTGGCTGGCGCGCACCAGAATCGCCATATCGTCGGGCGAAACAGGGTCCAGATGCCGGGTGCCACGTTCCAGCGCCTCTATCTCGTCGCCGATCCAGCGGGCTTCTTCCTCGCCATCCCAATGGCCGATCAGACGCAGTTGTTCGCCGTCCTGTTCTTCGGTCCACAGGGTCTTGCCCAGACGGTCGGCATTGGCCGAAATCACGCCAGAGGCGGCGGCCAGAATATGCGGGGTGCTGCGATAGTTCTGTTCCAGCCGCACGACCTTGGCCCCGGGGAAATCGGTTTCGAACCGCAGGATATTTCCCACCTCGGCCCCGCGCCAGCCATAGATCGACTGATCGTCATCGCCCACGCAGCATATATTCTTGTGCCCGCCCGCCAGCAGGCGCAGCCACAGATACTGCGCCACGTTGGTATCCTGATATTCGTCCACCAGGATAAACCGGAACCAGCGCTGATATTGCGCCAAAAGGTCGGGATGGGCCTGAAAAATCGTGACCACATGCAGCAAAAGATCGCCGAAATCGACCGCGTTCAACGTGCGCAGACGATCCTGATAGGCGGCATAGAGCGCCACCCCCAGCCCGTTAAAGGCAGACGCGTCGTCCACCGGCACCTTGTCCGGCGTCCAGGCGCGGTTTTTCCAGTTGTCGATGATCCCGGCCAGCATCCGCGCGGGCCAGCGCTTGTCGTCGATCCCTTCGGCGGCAATCAGCTGTTTCAGCAGCCTGATCTGGTCATCCGTATCCAGAATCGTGAAATTCGATTTCAGCCCGGCCAGTTCGGCATGGCGGCGCAGCAGTTTGGCCCCGATGGAATGAAACGTGCCCAGCCAAGGCATCCCCTCCACCGTCTGGCCCAATAGGCGCGCCACGCGATCCTTCAATTCGCGCGCGGCCTTGTTGGTGAAGGTCACGGCCAGAATTTCATGCGGCCGCGCCGTGCCGGTGTTCAAAAGATGCGCAATACGGGTGGTCAGCGCCTTGGTCTTGCCGGTGCCGGCCCCTGCCAGCATCAGAACCGGGCCATCCAGTGTTTCGACCGCTTCGCGCTGCGCGGGGTTCAGATCGTCCAGATAGGGCATGGGCCGCGCCGCCATCGCGCGCGCCGAAAGTGACTGGCGGGCGCCAGCCGCGAATGCCTCATCTTCATCGAACCTGCTCATGGGGGCAATCTAGACCGATCATGGATGAAGTTAAAGAAGTGTTCTTAAATTGTTCTACATCTTGCGATGAAATTTGTCGCCGTGGCAAATTTCTTTCCCTGCATCCGCTGGCCGCCCTTGCCGCGCGATGCGGCGAATTGCTACCACTTGAGGGCAATCCGCATCGACGCCACTATGCGTGAAATATCGCAGAGGAAGACAAATGCCCGATTTTCAGAAAATACTGATCGCCAATCGCGGCGAGATCGCCATTCGCGTCATGCGGGCAGCCAACGAGTTGGGAAAACGCACCGTCGCTGTCTATGCCGAGGAAGACAAGCTGTCCCTGCACAGGTTCAAGGCGGATGAGGCCTATCGAATCGGCGCCGGCCTGGGCCCGGTGGCGGCCTATCTGTCGATCCCCGAGATTATCCGCGTGGCGCGGATGTGCGGTGCCGATGCAATTCACCCGGGCTATGGCCTGCTGTCCGAAAACCCCGAATTCGTGGACGCCTGCACCGCCGCAGGGCTGGCATTCATCGGCCCGCGCGCGCAGACCATGCGCGAACTGGGCGACAAGGCCAGTGCACGAAAAGTGGCTATAGCCGCCGGCGTGCCGGTAATTCCCGCCACCGATGTGCTGGGCGATGACATGGATCTGATCGCGCAACAGGCGGCCGAGGTCGGCTATCCACTGATGCTGAAGGCCAGTTGGGGTGGTGGCGGGCGCGGGATGCGGCCGATCAACGGGCCGGGCGAACTGGCCGAAAAGCTGCGCGAAGGTCGGCGCGAGGCCGAGGCCGCCTTTGGCAATGGCGAGGGCTATCTGGAAAAGATGATCCTGCGCGCCCGCCATGTCGAGGTGCAGATTTTGGGCGACAGCCAGGGCAATATCTATCACCTGTGGGAACGCGATTGTTCGGTGCAGCGGCGCAACCAAAAGGTCGTGGAACGCGCCCCCGCCCCCTATCTGACACAGGCCCAGCGCGAACATCTGTGCGAAATGGGCAAGAAGATCTGCCAGCATGTGAATTACGAATGCGCCGGCACGGTCGAATTCCTGATGGATATGGACAATGATGAATATTACTTCATCGAGGTGAACCCCCGCGTGCAGGTCGAACATACCGTGACAGAAGAGGTCACAGGTATAGACATCGTGCGCGCCCAGATCCTGATTGCCGAAGGCAAGACCCTGGCCGAAGCCACCGGCATTGACAGCCAGGCGGGTGTCACCCTGTCGGGCCATGCCCTGCAATGCCGCATCACCACCGAAGACCCGCTGAATAATTTCATCCCCGATTATGGCCGCATCACCGCCTATCGCGGGGCCACCGGCATGGGGATACGGCTGGATGGCGGCACGGCCTATTCCGGGGCGGTGATCACGCGCTATTACGACAGCCTGCTGGAAAAGATCACCGCCTGGGCCCCCACGCCGCAGGCCGCGATCGCGCGGATGGATCGGGCGCTGCGCGAATTTCGTATCCGGGGCGTGGCGACCAATATCGCCTTTGTCGAAAACCTGCTGAAACATCCCAGTTTTCTGAACAACACCTATCACACCAAGTTCATCGACCAGACACCCGCGCTGTTCGATTTCAAACCCCGCCGCGACCGCGCGACCAAGATCCTGACCTATATCGCCGATATCACCGTCAACGGGCATCCTGAAACCATGGGCCGCCCCCGCCCCGCCGCAGAGCCGCGGGCGCTGCGCGCGCCCGGCCCGAACAATTCAGTGCCCGTATCCGGCACCCGCGACATTCTTCAGGCCGAGGGGCCCGAAGGCTTGGCACGCTGGATGTCGGCCCAGACCCGGCTGCTGATGACCGACACCACGATGCGCGACGGGCATCAGTCGCTGCTGGCCACCCGGATGCGATCAATCGACATGATCCGGGTTGCGCCCGCCTATGCCGCCAATCTGCCGGGGTTGTTCAGCGTCGAATGCTGGGGTGGGGCCACATTCGATGTGGCCTATCGCTTTCTGCAGGAATGCCCCTGGCAACGGTTGCGCGATCTGCGCGCGGCCCTGCCCAATGTGATGACCCAGATGCTGCTGCGCGGCTCGAACGGGGTGGGATATACCAATTACCCCGACAATGTGGTGCGCGAATTCGTCCGCCAGGCCGCCGAAACCGGGGTTGACGTGTTCCGCGTGTTCGACAGCCTGAACTGGGTCGAGAACATGCGCGTGGCGATGGATGCGGTGATCGACAGCGGCAAGGTCTGCGAAGGGGCGATCTGTTATACCGGCGATATCCTGGACCCCGACCGCGCCAAGTATGATCTGAAATATTACGTTGCCATGGGCCATCAGTTGAAGGCCGCCGGCGCGCATCTGCTTGGGCTCAAGGACATGGCCGGGCTGCTCAAGCCCAACGCGGCCAGCATCCTGATCCGCGCGCTGAAGCAGGAGGTCGGCCTGCCGATCCATTTCCACACCCATGACACCAGCGGCATCGCCGGCGCCACGGTTCTGGCCGCGGCCGAGGCCGGCGTTGATGCGGTGGATGCCGCGATGGATGCGTTTTCGGGCGGCACCTCGCAGCCCTGCCTGGGGTCGATCATCGAGGCCCTGCGCCACACGCCCCGTGATACCGGCCTGAATATCGGTGCGATCCGCGAAATCAGCACTTATTGGGAAGCGGTGCGCGCGCAATATGCGGCCTTCGAGGCCGGGCTGGAGGCCCCCGCATCCGAGGTCTACCTGCACGAGATGCCCGGCGGGCAGTTCACAAACCTGAAGGCGCAGGCGCGCAGCCTGGGGCTGGAGGACCGCTGGCACGAGGTTGCGCAGATGTATGCCGACGTGAACCGGATGTTCGGCGATATCGTCAAGGTCACGCCCAGTTCAAAGGTCGTGGGCGACATGGCGCTGATGATGGTGGCGCAGGGGCTGACGCGCGATCAGGTCGAAGACCCGGCGACCGATGTCGCCTTTCCCGACAGCGTGATCGACATGATGCGCGGCAATCTGGGCCAGCCTCCGGGCGGCTTTCCCGCCGGCATCGTGAAAAAGGTTCTCAAGGGCGAGGCGCCGAATACCAACCGCCCCGGCAAGCATCTGGCCCCCGTCGATCTGGCCTCCGCGCGCGCCGAGCTGAATGCAAAATTCGAGGATCAGAGCTTCGACAACGAAGACCTGAACGGATATCTGATGTATCCCAAGGTGTTCACCGATTACGCCGCGCGACACGAGATTTACGGCCCGGTGCGAACGCTGCCCACGCGCACCTTCTTTTATGGAATGGAACCGGGCGAGGAAATCACCGCCGAGATTGACCCCGGCAAGACGCTCGAAATCAGACTGCAGGCGGTGGGCGACACCAATGACGACGGCGATGCACGGGTGTTTTTCGAACTGAACGGCCAGCCGCGCGTGATCCGCGTGCCCGATCGCAGGGCCAAGGCCAGCGTGATCCGCCGCCCCAAGGCCGAGACCGGCAACCCCGCCCATATCGGCGCCCCCATGCCCGGCGTCGTGGCCACGGTGGCCGTCAGCCCCGGCATCGCCATCAAGCCGGGCGATCTGTTGCTGACGATCGAGGCCATGAAGATGGAAACCGGCATCCATGCCGAGCGCGCGGCGGTTGTCAAAGCCGTGCATGTTGCACCCGGCGCCCAGATCGACGCCAAGGATCTGCTGATCGAGCTGGAGTGATCGGCGGCCCTTCGGGCCAGGTCTTTTGGCGCGCCCTGCCGGGCGCGCATGCCTTCGGCGAGAGTATTTTCACCAAGGTGATATATATATGGGCTTTTTTCGCCTGGCGCATCGCCGCGCGATAGTGGCATCTGGTATTGGCCGTTGCAGGTGCTAGATGTGTGGCCCAGTGACACACTTCAACCTGACATCAAGGGCAAACCATGCTGCATTTCCTGACCGATCCCGCCGTTTGGGCGTCTTTCCTGACGCTGACCGCGCTTGAGATCATCCTGGGCGTCGATAACGTGATCTTCATCTCGATCGCGGCGCAGCGGTTGCCGCGTGAACAGCGCGCGCGGGCGCGCGTGATCGGATTGACCGGGGCGCTGGTGTTGCGGATCTTGCTGCTGTTTTCGATCACCTGGATCGTGTCGCTGTCCGAGCCCTTCATAACGGTGCTTGGGTTCGGGCTGTCCTGGCGCGATGTCATCTTGCTGATGGGGGGGCTGTTCCTGATCTGGAAGGCCTCGACCGAAATATTCGTCGAGGTGGAAGGCAACGGCCACAGCGAACGCAGCGTGAAGGCCGCCAGTTTCGGCGCGGTGATCTTTCAGATCATGCTGCTGGATCTGGTGTTTTCACTGGACAGCGTCATCACCGCCGTCGGCATTGCCGATCATGTCGAAGTAATGATCGCCGCCGTGGTGATTGCGATTCTGGTGATGATGGTTGCCGCCGAGCCCATCGGCGCCTTTGTCGAGGCGCATCCGTCCACCAAGATGCTGGCGCTGGCCTTTCTGGTGATGGTCGGCATGGCGCTGATCGCGGATGGATCGCATTTCCATATCGACCGGGGGTTCATCTATGCCGCCATGATCTTTGCCGGTGCGGTCGAGGCCCTGAACCTGTGGCGGGCCAAGCGCAACCGGCCCGAAGTATAAAAATCGCCCGGGGGGCAAAAAGCCCCTTGCGGATCACGGCCGAAGTTTATAGATCACCCCTCACCCAAGGATGCGGGCGTAGCTCAGGGGTAGAGCATAACCTTGCCAAGGTTAGGGTCGGGCGTTCGAATCGCCTCGCCCGCTCCAATTTAAAGCTGCCGGTGATGTAGCTTAGCAATGGATCGCTTCGGCGGTCCTTTTGCTTTTGTGGTATCATGCGCAACTGGCACGGCCTGTATTGGCCGCATCAAACGGCCAAAGGCCCTCGCGCGGCACATGCGGCGCGATCACCTTGATGTTGATTTCAGGAAATTGGTGCGGTCGAGAAGACTCGAACTTCCACGGGTTGCCCCACAGCGACCTCAACGCTGCGCGTCTACCATTCCGCCACGACCGCACGTGTCAGGTAGTGCGCGGCTTCTTAGCGGCTTGGCCGCATGATGTGAAGTGCTATTCTTGACCATCAGGCCCGGCATCGACGGGCGGCGCGCAAGGGGTGTTGCCAGACCTGCCTGCCCTGTGACAATGAAATATGCCGTCCGGCCCGGCGGCATTTCCCAGCGCGGAGCCTTCATCATGATCGACTGGCAGATCGCCCCCGGCCTGACCGCCTATCCCGACGCCCTGCGTTTCATGGAGACGCGGGCCGCCGATATCGCGGCCGAACATGCGCAAGAGCTGATCTGGCTGGTGGAACACCCCCCCCTTTATACCGCGGGCACCTCGGCGCGGCCCGCTGATCTGACCGACCCGGACCGGTTCCCGGTCTATGAGGCCGGACGCGGCGGACAGTATACCTATCACGGGCCGGGGCAGCGCGTCGTCTATGTGATGCTGAATGTCGGCGCGCGCGGGCGTGATGTGCGCCGTTTTGTCTGTCAGCTGGAAAACTGGGTGATCGCGACGCTGGCGGAATTCAATGTCACCGGCGAACGACGGGCGGGGCGGGTCGGCGTCTGGGTCGCGCGCCCCGACAAACCCGCCCTGCCCGATGGCAGCCCCCATGAAGACAAGATCGCCGCCATCGGCATCCGCCTGCGCAAATGGGTCAGCTTCCATGGCATATCAATCAATGTCGAACCGGATCTGTCGCATTTCGACGGAATCGTGCCCTGCGGCATTCGCGATCATGGCGTAACCAGCCTGGTCGATCTGGGCTTGCCGGTGACGATGGCGGATGTCGATGTCGCGCTACGTCGCACCTTTGCGCCCCATATGGAATAGCGCGCCCTTGACCCCGGCCCGCCCAGAGGGTCTGCTGGACGGGAACCGGGCGCAAGCGGGGATGGACCATGCTGAACGCGATCACGCTGATCTTCAGTTGCCAACTGGCGGGGGAACTGGTTGCCACCGCGCTTGGAATATCCATCCCCGGCCCGGTTATCGGCATGGTGGTCCTGTTCGCCATCCTGATGTGGCGCGGCGGCATCAGCCATGACCTTGGACAGGTTGCCGACGGGCTGTTGCGTCATATGTCGCTGCTGTTCGTGCCGGCCGGGGTCGGGGTGATGCTGCATTTCGGACTGCTGAAACATGAATGGCTGCCGATCAGCGTGGCGCTGGTTGTCAGCACGGTGCTGGCCGTTATCGTGACCGCACTGGTCATGACCGTGCTGGGCCGACACGGCCAATCCGGCGGGCGGGGTCGATAGATGCAGGATTTCACCGCCATCTGGGTCTATCTGAGCGCAAACCCGCTGATTCACCTGACACTGACCCTTCTGGCCTTTCAGGCCAGCACGGCCCTGCATCGCAAGACGGGCCTGAACCCGCTGCTGAATCCGGTGCTGATCACGGTCATCATCATGGTGACGATCCTTGTGGCGACCGGAACCAGCTATCAGCGTTACTTCGAGGGGGCGCAGTTCATCCATTTCCTGCTGGGGCCGGCGACGGTCGCGCTGGCGATCCCGCTGTATCGCCAGTTCGACAAGGTGCGCCGGTCGGCGGTGGCGATCCTGGCCAGCATCCTGGCCGGATCACTGACCGCGATCATATCCGCGCTGGCCATCGGCTATGTGCTGGATGGATCGCGCGATGTGCTGATCTCGCTGGCGTCGAAATCGGTGACGGCCCCGGTGGCGATGGGCATTTCCGAACAACTGGGCGGCTTGCCGTCGCTGACAGCGGTTCTGGTCATTCTGACCGGCATATTGGGTGCGATGCTGGGCCCGATTGCACTGAACGCCATCGGCATTCACGACTGGGCCAGCCGCGGCCTTGGCATGGGCACGGCCAGCCACGGCATCGGCACCGCGCGCGCATTGACGGTGAATGAAACCGCGGGCGCCTTTTCCGGGCTGGCCATGGGGCTGAACGCGCTGCTGACGGCCATATTGCTTCCATTGATCTTTCACCTGATCTTCTGATCCTCCGCGTCACAGCCCGCACGGCGGGACGCAGATTTTTCACCCCCGCGACATAACACAGCATTGCCCAGCCGCGCAGAGCGCATTAGAACGCGGTTTAGGAAAACGCGCGGAGGGTCCGTCAGGCCCCCGCCCTTGATAACAGGAACGGGAGGCACGATATGGCCGACGCCGCCATTCATGGCCATGACGGGCACAAAGACACCCGCGGGTTCTTCACCCGCTGGTTCATGTCCACCAATCACAAAGACATCGGGATTCTCTATCTCTTCACCGCCGGGGCCGTAGGCTTTGTTTCGGTGTTGTTCACCGTTTTGATGCGGATCGAACTGATGGAACCCGGCGTTCAGCACATGTGCATGGAGGGGCTGCATATCCTCGCGCAGACCGCCGACAACTGCACGCCCAACGGCCACCTTTGGAACGTGCTGATCACCGCGCATGGCATCCTGATGATGTTCTTCGTGGTGATTCCCGCGCTGTTCGGCGGCTTTGGCAACTTTTTCATGCCGCTGCAGATCGGCGCACCGGACATGGCGTTTCCGCGCCTGAACAACCTGTCCTACTGGATGTATGTCGCAGGCACCGCGCTGGCGGTTCTGTCGGTGTTCAGCCCGGGCGGCGATGGCCAGCTGGGCTCCGGTGTGGGCTGGGTCCTGTATCCCCCCCTGTCCACCAATGAAGGCGGCTATTCGATGGATCTGGCGATCTTCGCGGTGCACCTGTCGGGGGCCTCGTCGATCCTGGGCGCGATCAACATGATCACCACCTTCCTGAACATGCGCACGCCGGGCATGACCCTGCACAAGGTGCCGCTGTTTGCCTGGTCGATCTTCGTCACCGCCTGGCTGATCCTGCTGGCGCTGCCGGTTCTGGCCGGTGCCATCACCATGCTGCTGACCGACCGCAATTTCGGCACCACCTTCTTCCAGCCGGCTGGCGGCGGTGATCCGATCCTGTATCAGCACATCCTGTGGTTCTTCGGCCACCCCGAGGTGTATATCATCGTCCTGCCCGGGTTCGGCATCATCAGCCACGTGATCGCGACCTTCTCGAAAAAGCCGGTCTTTGGCTATCTTCCGATGGTCTATGCAATGGTCGCCATCGGGGTGCTGGGTTTCGTCGTCTGGGCGCACCACATGTATACGGTCGGCATGTCGCTGAACCAGCAAAGCTATTTCATGCTGGCCACGATGGTCATCGCGGTGCCCACGGGTGTGAAAGTGTTCAGCTGGATCGCCACGATGTGGGGCGGCTCGATCGAGTTCAAGACACCGATGCTGTTCGCCATCGGCTTCCTGTTCCTGTTCACCGTCGGTGGCGTGACCGGCATCGTGCTCAGCCAGGCCGCGATCGACCGGGCCATGCATGACACCTATTACGTGGTTGCCCACTTCCACTATGTGATGTCGCTGGGCGCGGTCTTCGCCATCTTCGCCGGGATGTATTTCTACATCGGCAAGATGTCGGGCCGCCAATACCCCGAATGGGCCGGCAAGCTGCACTTCTGGATGATGTTCATCGGCTCGAACCTGACCTTCTTCCCCCAGCACTTCCTGGGCCGTCAGGGCATGCCGCGCCGCTATATCGACTATCCCGAACAGTTCGCATACTGGAACTATATCTCCAGCATCGGTGCCTTTCTTGCCTTCGCGTCCTTTGTGTTTTTCATCGGCATCGTCTTCTATACGCTGCTGGCCGGGCGCCGCGTGACCGAAAACAACTATTGGAACGAATGGGCCGATACGCTGGAATGGACCGTGTCCAGCCCGCCGCCGGAACATACGTTCGAAACGCTGCCCAAACAGTCCGACTGGGACAAGGGCCACGCGCACTGACATGCCCTATGAATGGGTAAATCCTGCCACAGGGGCCCCGGATCATTCCGGGGCCCTTTCGCATCCGCCCCATCTTCTTGGCCGAAATACTCGCGGGGGGCGACCGGCATCGCCGGTCGGGGGGCGGCAGCCCCCGGCCCCGCCCGCAACGGGCGCGCCCAGTGCCGAACTGCACCTGTGGCCCTATCGTTCGCTGCCCAGACGGGGCTTTGTGGCCTTCATCGGCATCACATTCCTGCTGATCCTGCTGCCGCTGCTGGCGGCCTTGGGCACACCTGTGCTGTGGGGACTTTTGCCCTTCGTGCTGGGGGCGCTGGCGCTGATGTGGTATTTCCTGCAACGCTCCTATCGCGACGGCGAACTGCTGGAACAGCTATGCCTTTGGCCCGACCACATGACCCTGACCCGTCACAATCCGCGCGGCCCCACGCAGCACTGGCAGGCAAACCCCTATTGGGTAAGGGTCATGATCCACCCCAAAGGCGGGCCGGTTGAAAACTACCTGACCCTGCAAGGCGGTGATCGCGAGGTCGAACTGGGCGCCTTCCTGACGCCTGCCGAACGCGCCACATTGCGGGCCGAGGTGATGGCCGAACTGGCCCGCCTGCGCCAGGTCTAGACAAAAACGCCCCTTCCGCCCGCCCAGTCGGAACCGTGCCCGCCCGCGAACGTTGGGATCACAGCACAGATCGAACCACCAAGGGGGCAAGATGAACAGCTATACCAAATTCGCAGCGATGATCGCGACATCCACCATCATCATGCTGGGCCTGATGTATCTGAATACCTATGCCTTGGAGCACGTTTACTGGAGCGAAACCCGGCTCTTCATGGCGCTGATCATGGGTGCGACGATGGCCATCGTGATGATGCTGTTCATGTGGGGCATGTATCAGAATCGCGCGCTGAACGGCGCGGTGCTGGGGCTGGCCGTCGTCATCTTCGCGACGTCACTGTGGCTTGTGCGCAGCCAGACCACCATTCAGGATGTGGCCTGGATGAAGGCGATGATTCCCCACCACTCCATCGCGATTCTGACAAGTGAACGCGCCGAAATAAGCGATCCGCGCGTGCGGGAACTGGCAGACAGCATCATCGAAACGCAGCGCCGTGAAATCGCGCAGATGCAGGCCCTGATCACCGATCTGCAAGGGCGCTGATCATTCCTTATGCTCGGGCAGATCGTCGTGATCCGTCGCGGCAAGCTCTTCCAGTTCCTGCTCGGTCATGTCGTCATACATCTCTTTCGAGGCACCTTGCAGATCGCTGACCTTGGTCTTGCCCCGCTTGGCCGACAGGGCCGCCCCCGCCGCGCGTTGCTGTGCCTTTGATTGGGCTGGCATGATGGTTCCTTTCCGGTTGCAGACAGCCATAAAACCTGCCCGCCGCCCGAATGTTCCCCTTAACCCAACCGGAACCGATTGCGCAGCCCAAGGCCCGGCAGGAACAACAACACAAACCCGGCAACGTCTGAAAGCCGCACCGCCTTGCTGCCAGTCACACCATAACCAGTATCGACCTTGTCCGGGGGTCAGCTTTCGCAGGCGGGGCACACAAGCAGCGCGATCAGGCCAGCCGGTCCTTGACCATCGGCCCCACAGCGCCGAAATCCATCTGGCCGGTGAATTTGGCCTTCAGCGCCGCCATCACCTTGCCCATGTCGCGGATAGATCCCGCACCGGTTTCAGCGATGGCCCTGGCGATGGCGTCCTCGACCTCTTTTTCGGATAATTGCCGGGGCAGGAATTCCTCGATCACCGCGATCTCGGCGCGTTCGCGTTCGGCCAGATCCAGCCGGTTTCCCTCTTCATAGGCGCGCGCGCTTTCGTTGCGCTGCTTGACCATCCGGCCAAGGATTTGCAGAATCTCGGCATCGCCGACACCGTCTTCGGCCTCTTCGCCACGGCGGGCGATCTCCATGTCCTTGATTGCCGCATTGATCAGCCGCAGCGTCGAAAGCCGTTCGGCCTCCTTGCTTTTCATGGCGTCCTTCAAGGCGGACGCAATCCGTGTACGCATATCCATTTCGGCAGTCATCCCCATGATCCGAAGCCGGACCCTACCGCTTTGTGAATTCCCGTGCAACCTTACGCATCGCTTGGCCTTGAACCCGCGCGCGCGGGCGCATAGTGTCCGTTCGATCCACGAACAGGAGTCTTCCATGCCCGGCACTTCGCCCCGCCCCACCGCCTGCCTGACCCTGGCCGATGGAACCGTCTTTTACGGCCAAGGGTTCGGCGCCACCGGCATCACCGTGGCCGAGCTGTGTTTCAACACCGCGATGACAGGATATCAGGAAATCATGACCGACCCGTCTTATGCGGGGCAGGTCGTGACCTTCACCTTTCCCCATATCGGCAATGTCGGCGTGAACCCCGATGATGACGAAACCGCCGATCCCGTCGCGGCCGGCATGGTCGTGAAATGGGATCCGACCGAACCCAGCAACTGGCGCGCCGCCGAACATCTGACCACATGGCTGGAAAAGCGCGGCCGCATCGCCATCGGCGGCATCGACACCCGCCGCCTGACCCGCGCGATCCGCCAGCAGGGCGCACCGCATGTGGCGCTCGCCCATAACCCCGATGGCGTCTTCGACATCGAGGCGCTGGTGGCCCGCGCCCGTGCCTTTCCGGGGCTGAAGGGTCTGGATCTGGCCAAGGACGTGACCTGCGCGCAATCCTACCGCTGGGATGAGATGCGCTGGGC
>NZ_JBSRVX010000056.1:0-46134 GCF_055134745.1 Actibacterium sp. | reverse complement strand
CACCATCCGCGGTGATGTCACGATTCAGGGCACCGGCGGCGCGATCACCCTGCGCCCGTTTCGGGTGAACCACGGGTCGATCGACGCGCTGGGGTTTCGTATCAACGACCTGGCCTATCTGCCCGATGTCGCCGAAATGCACGAAGAAAGCTGGCCGATGCTGGAAGGGCTGGATTGCCTGATTTTGGATGCGCTGCGTCGCACTCCCCATCCCACGCATATCCATCTGGCCAAGGCGCTGGACTGGATCGCACAACTGGCCCCGCGCCGCGCGATTCTGACAAACATGCATATCGACCTGGATTACGCCACGGTCGCCGCCGAAACGCCGGATCATGTGACCCCGGCACATGATGGGCTGATCATCAGTTACGATCTGTAGATGGGCACGCTGATCGGGATCATTCTTCCGGTCTTTTTGGTGCTTGGCTTTGGATATGCCGCCGCCTGGCGCGGAGTGATGAGCGAAGCCGCCATTGATGGCATCATGCGGTTCGCGCAGACGATCGCCCTGCCCTGCCTGTTGTTTCGGGCGATTTCCCAGCTGGATCTCGGCCACACCTTCGATCTGCGCCTGCTGTCCAGTTTTTATACCGGCGCGACCATCTGTTTTGTTCTGGGCATTCTGGGCGCGCGGCACCTGTTCGGGCGCGCCTGGATCGACAGTATCGCGATCGGCTTCGTTGCCCTGTTTTCAAACTGCGCGCTGCTGGGGCTGCCACTGACCGAACGCGCCTTTGGTGCAGGAAACCTGACCGGCAATTACGGGATCATCTCGATCCATTCGCCTTTCTGCTTTGGGCTGGGCATCCTGACCATGGAGATCGTGCGCAACCGCGGAGGCGGCATTCTGCAAACAGCGCAGGCGGTGATCCGGGCCATGTTTTCCAATCCGTTGGTGATAGGCATCGGGCTGGGCTTTGTGGTCAATCTGGGCGGCATACCCATCCCCGCCTTGCTGGCCGAGTCGCTGGACATGATCGTGCGCGCGGCTATTCCGACCGCGCTGTTCGGCATGGGCGGCGTTCTGATGCGCTATCGCCCCGAGGGTGATCTGCGCATCATCGCCTATGTCTGCGGCCTGTCGCTTTTACTGCACCCGACGATCACCTGGGGCATGGGCCGCGCGGTCGGGCTGGACCCGTCACTGTTTCGCTCGGCGGTGCTAACCTCCGCCATGGCGCCGGGCATCAGCGGCTATCTGTTCGCCGGAACATATGGTGTGGGCAAACGGGTGGCGGCATCGGCCGTGCTGATCGGGACGGCCACGTCGGTGGTGACGGCCATGTTCTGGCTGAACCTGCTGACCTGACGAAGCACCCGAAAAATTCTTTCGTTTTTCAAGCTCATCGCGCATAACTGGCACCATCGAAACAGCGCCGAACGACATGGAGCCCCGATGACCAGCCAAGCCCCCGCCTATAAAAAGGCCAAACGCCACGGGCTGAACAAGCTTTCACTTCTGCGGAACGTCCTGGTGGGGATGAAGCGGCTGTATTACACAAGGCTGTGGGGAATGGATATTCACCCCACAGCCCAGTTTTCGCTGTCGGCCAAGTTCGACCGGACCTTTCCCAAGGGTGTACATGTCGGCGAACACAGCTATGTGGCCTTTGACAGCCGCATTCTGACACATGACCGCACGCGCGGTCTGTATCTGCATACGCGCATCGGCAAGAACTGTTTCATCGGCGGGCAGAGCCTGATCCTGCCGGGGGTCGAGATCGGCGATAATTGCGTGATCGGGGCCGGGTCGGTCGTCACCAAGTCGATCCCGCCACGATCGGTTGCCGCGGGCAATCCGGCGCGCATCCTGCAATCGGATATCGAGGTTGGCAGCTATGGGCGTTTTGCAACCGCCGACGCCACCGAAAGCGCATTGGCCGAAAAAGGTGAAGCCTAGCCGCGCCCTTTCCGCCGTCGCGCTGATCCTTGTCCTGATTGGCGCGGGCTGGCTGTTGCGGGGCGCAGCGCCCGGCGCGGTCGATCGCCCGATCCGGCCGTTTGATGATGCCGTGCAGCCGGCCCGGATCGTTGCATTCGGCACCAGCCTGACCGCCCGCCCCGACTGGCCCCAGCAACTGCAAAGCGCATTGGCGGATTGTCTGGGCCACCCCGTCACCGTTATCCCGGTCGCGAAGGCGGGCGCGAATGCCTCATGGGCGGTCACGCAGATGGATAGTGTGATCGCATTGAACCCCGATGTGATCCTGATCGAATTCGCGATCAATGACGCCGATCTTGGCGACGGGTTATCGCCCTGGGCCAGCCTGGCCGCGCACCGGCAGATACTGACAGGTCTGACCGGCGCCCTGCCCCAAACCCGGATCGTGCTGATGACCACAAGCCCCGCCCATGGCCTGCGTGGCATGATCCGGCCGCTGCTGGGCCGATACTATGCCTCTTATCGCGATCTGGCGGCTGAGTTTGATACCGGCCTGGCCGATATCTATCCGCGCTGGCTGGACCTGCCGCGCAGCGCGCGCGGGCTGCAGCGTGACGGATTGCACCCCGATGCCACAATTGCTGCCGAGATGATGCTGGGCGTGTTGCTGCCGCTTCTGGGAGAGGCCGCCGGCACGCAGTGCGACCTTTCGCCCCGATCACACTGACGGCCCGCACCGGCGAAAGGCATATGCCATGCGATCCGGACTTTTGCAGATGATCCAATCCGCCTATAGTCCGGGAAAACGCAATGGCAGGGGCAGATGCAGGCAGGGCGGCAGAACTTTAACATCGTCATCGTCGCCCAGGGCGGGCGCCTGCAATACGAAGCGGTCCTGTTCGCGGCATCACTGCGCCACAGCGATCCGGGCTTTTCAGGCCGCCTTCTGGTGGCGGAACCGCAACCGGGGCCGGCCTGGCCCAGCGATCCACGCATCAGCCACCCTGAAATTCGCAGCCTGCTGACTGCGCTGGACGCCGAGATCGTGCCCTTCACCAGCCAGAG
Source organism: Actibacterium sp. (assembly GCF_055134745.1). Taxonomy (NCBI): domain Bacteria; kingdom Pseudomonadati; phylum Pseudomonadota; class Alphaproteobacteria; order Rhodobacterales; family Roseobacteraceae; genus Actibacterium; species Actibacterium sp. Next base: position 43,184 of record NZ_JBSRVX010000056.1, on the reverse strand, counting down.
CTTCGGCGCAACCTATCCTTTCGGGAACAAGATCGAGGCCCTGTCCGCCCTGCCCACGGATGCGCCTTTCGTCTTTTTCGACACGGATACGCTGATAACCGGCCCGGTGTCGGATATTGCCTTTGATTTCGACCGCCCATCCGCCTCGATGCGGCGCGAAGGCACCTGGCCCGAGATAGAACTGTATGGCCCCGGATATGGCGAGATCTGGAAATCGCTTTACGACAAGTTCGGGCTGGATTTCGAAACCTCGCTCGATCTGTCGCGGCCCGACGAATACTGGCAGCGATACCTTTATTTCAACGCCGGATGGTTCTTTCATCGCGATGCGGCGGTCTTCGGTGCACGGTTTCGGGACTATGCAACGGCGATCCGCGACGATCCGCCCGCAACACTTGTGTGTCAGTCGCTGAACCCCTGGCTGGACCAGATTGCACTGCCGCTTGTCATTCACGCATTGGGCGGCGGGCGACCCGGCCCCGATCTGGCCGGGCTGGATGGCGATGCCAGTTGCCACTGGCGCGTATTGCCGCTGCTTTATGCCCGTGAAAGCGATCACACGGTCGAGGTGCTGGAAACCGTCACCGCGCCCAACCACATAAAGAAGGTTCTGAAACAATATGATCCGATGCTGCGAATGATCTATCAGGGGCGCGGTCAGAAAGTGCGCGCGATGTTCGATCGTGCAAACCTGCCGCCACGTGAACAGATGATCAGAAATCAGATCAAGAAGGCCGGGTTTTGGATGCGCTGAGCAGAACGTCGTTCAAGGAATTGGATAAGCCAGCTCTCGCGCCTCAAAGCGATACGAATAACGCGCCGAAGTTATGACCCTGAAGCCAATATCCGGCGCGTTATTCGTGTCCCCCTCCCCGAGGTAAGGCAGAGTTTCCGTTGCTCGAAGGCCGCAGTCAACAATTTCGAAAGGGTTACGACGAATAAAATGCGGCCTTCATGTTTGGAGCACTTCAAATCATACAGATGTCGCATATGGCAGAAAAATTGATGACAACCTGTGCCGCAACCTATCTGACATTCACTGAAGTGAACGAAGTTCAATGGTCCAAAGCCAAGCATTCGAATCACATCCCCTCTGAACAGAGGCCCTGAAAGGCTAATGCGCGATCGCAAAAACCATGCTGATTGATGCACGCAAGGTCAGTTCCCCTTCGGCGATCGGCAGGGCCTTGTCCGCCCGCGCGGCTTCCATCATCATCATCGGGGCAGGGCTTGACCCGCCCTGCTCGGTCAGGCTGATGACAGGGCCCAGCGCCAGATCGGCGGCCTCGGCATATAAGCGAGCCTTGCGCAGCGCATCTGCCACGGCGGCGCGGCGGGCCTCGTCCTGGGCCTGCTCGGGATCTTGCAGACCAAATGTCAGCCCCTGAAACATATTCGCCCCCTGCGTCAGCGCGCCATCCAGCAGCCCGCCCAACATCGACAAATCGCGCACCCGCACCGAAATGGTATTGCTGGCCTGATACCCTGTGATACGCGGCGGCTCCGAATCCGAGCGGCGATTGTTCCATAGCGGCGAAAGATTAAGACCGCTGGTCTGCATATCGCGCGGCGCAATGCCTGCCTTGGCAAGCGATGCCAGAACGTCGCTTGCCAACCGGGCATTATCCTTCATCGCCGCTGCGGCTGTTTCGGCCTGGGTTGCAACGCCAAGCGTAATCGTTGCCATGTCGGGGGCCAGCGTCACCATGCCTTCGCCCGCGACGCTGATCGTCGGTGGCATGTCCTGGGCCCAAGACATGCCAGACAGGAATATGGTCGCGGCAAGAACAATAACAAATCGCATGGAACACCTCTTTTGAACAGGCTTCAGGTCTTTGATCGTCAATACAAGCCAAGACTGGTTTTGGCCCCTCGTCGTCGGCAATTTCCTGCTATAGTCTGACTCGCGCGCGGGCAGGTCCTGCCCTTTCGATCCTCACCCCTATAGACAGATAATATGAAACCGCGCTTTGCCCTTACACTATCTCCCGAAGGTATCGTGCTGCAACATCGCAGTGCGGGGGGCTGGCTGCGCGTTGGCCAGGTTTCGCCGGCTGATCCAGATCTGAGCAGCGCCATGAAGATGATGCGCGAAACCGCCGCCGAGCTGGACAGCGGCGGTGTGCGCAGCAAACTGGTTCTGCCCGACGAGCAAATTCTTTACACCCGCATCACCCTGTCAGGAGACGCCCCGCCAGAAGACCAGATACGTGCAGGTCTGGAGGGGCTGACCCCCTATGACGTGGCTGATATCGTCTTTGACTGGGCGCGTGACGGCGACACGGCGCGCATTGCCGCCGTGGCCCGCGAAACCCTGCAAGAGGCCGAAAAATTCGCGGCGCAACACCGTTTCAACCCGGTCTGCCTGACCGCGGCCCCACCGGCTGATCTGTTCCCGCGCGAAGCATGGTTCGGGCCTACGCAGGCCGCGGCGGATCTGCTGGCCGCGGGCGATGCGCCGGAACGTGAAACCGCTCTTGCTCCGGCCACACCTGGCACGCCTGTCACTGATGTGGTGGCCACCCCGTCGATCCCGCCCGCAGCCATGCCGCAACAAGCTGCCGGATCGTTCCGGGTTGGCAGCGTCGTGGTGGCTGTGGGGTTGGCCGCGATTCTGATCATCGGGGCGGTGTTGTTGTGGAACATCGTCTTCGACAGCCCGCAAAATGCCCCGCTGCAATCGTCACAAGACATATCGATGCCCGCACCGGTCGCGCAGGATGTCCAACCCCCTGTGCCGCAACTGCAATCTGAACCGTCTGCGGCCGATACCGTGCAGCCGGATCAGACGGCGGCAGCCCCGGCCCCGCAACCGGGGCCTTATGAGGGCGATGTAATTTCCCTCTCGGCCCAGACCCAGCCTGGTGCCCCGGCTGCCGACGATCTGGACCGGCTGACCATTGCGGCCATCGACCCGGTGATCCTCAGCCAGGACGCCGGCGCGCTGCGCGCCGAAGAAGGGGCACTGCCGGATGATCAGATGCCGCCGCCCGCCCCGCTGGCCGGACCGGGGCAGAAATTCGATCTGGATGAGCGCGGGCTGGTCATCCCGTCGCCGCAAGGCACACGCAATCCCGACGGCGTACTTGTGTTTGCGGGGCCGCCGCCACTGGTTCCCCGCGCCCGCCCGACCGCCAGCGCCCCGGCTGCGGTCGATCCACAGCTTGCACAGCGAATGGCGCAGCTTGCTGGCTTTCGCCCCAAGGCGCGCCCTGCCAATCTGGCCCAGCGTCAGGAACGCGCCGAGAACTTTGGCCTGACACGGGCGGATCTGGCCACGCGTTTGCCCCGCCCCCGTCCCGATCTTCCGCCGCAGGCGCAACCTGTGCCCGTGGCCCCTGCAGTGGTTGACGATGGCGCTGCAATGGCAAGCTCGCGCATCCCCGCAGCACGGCCCCGAAATTTCAGCGCCGCGGTTGACCGCGCCCTGAAAGAGGCCGCACCCCCCCCTGCCGCTGCCGTTGCAACGGCGGTCAAACCGGCTATCCCCACCAAGGCGTCGGTGGCAAAGCGCGCAACCCAGACCGACAAGATCAACCTGAGAGCCATCAACCTGATCGGAGTCTATGGCGGATCCGGCGACCGGCGGGCGCTGGTTCGGCTGACATCGGGGCGCTATGTGAAGGTGCAGGTTGGCGACAAGATTGATGGCGGCAAGGTCGCCGCGATCGGCGACAATGACCTGCGCTATATCAAGGATGGTCGAAGCGTGGTCCTGGTGGTTCCCAGCGGTGGCTAGCCATTGCCGGAAAGAGCCGCAAACCGCCCGCCAGACGGGCATCCCCCACCGCAAACGCATTTGCCGCGTATGGATGCTCATCAAAGATATACCTCACGCGACCAAGATGAAATAACACCGTTACGGCGAGTGACGGGCACCTGCGGAATCTGGAACGGTTAATGGAAAGTTTTCTTCTGTATGCGACGATTTACCTGACGGCCGCAGTCATCGCTGTGCCGATCGCCACACGTCTGGGGTTGGGGTCGGTGCTGGGCTATCTGGTGGCGGGTATTGCAATCGGTCCGATCCTGGGTGTCGCCGGGTCCGAAATGGAAGACCTGCAACATTTCGCCGAATTCGGTGTGGTGATGATGTTGTTCCTGATCGGGCTGGAACTGGAACCCCGCGCCCTTTGGGACATGCGCCACAGGCTGTTGGGCATGGGCGGCCTGCAGATCGTTCTGACAACGACGGCAGTGATGCTGGTTGCCATGCAGATGGCGCTGGATTGGCGCACGGCGCTGGCGGTGGGGATGATCCTGGCACTGTCGTCAACCGCTATCGTATTGCAGACACTGACTGAAAAGCGGCTGGTGCGAACGCCGGGGGGGCGGGCGACATTCTCGGTGCTTCTGACGCAGGATATCGCGGTGATCCCGATGCTGGCACTGCTACCCTTGCTGGCCATCGCCTCACCCATGGCTTTTGCGCCCGATGGATCGGTGCAGCGGGCTGAGCCCGGAGCCGCCGATGCGCATGGCCCGGCAATGTCATTGGTGGCAGAATTGCCCGGCTGGGGCGTAACGCTGGTCACATTGGGCGCGGTCGTCGCGATCATCCTGGCCGGTCACTATCTGTCGCGCCCGCTGTTCCGGTTCATCCACGCAACCAAGCTGCGCGAAATGTTCACCGTTGTCGCCCTGCTGATCGTGGTGGGCATCGCCGTCACCATGATCGCCGTCGGCCTGTCGCCCGCACTGGGGACATTCCTGGCCGGTGTGGTTCTGGCCAACTCGGAATTCCGGCACGAACTGGAAAGCAATATCGAACCCTTCAAGGGGCTGTTGCTGGGTCTGTTCTTCATCACCGTGGGGGCAGGCATAAACTTCCATGTTCTGTTTGCCGATCCGCTGCGCATTGTTGCGCTGACGCTGGCGCTGATGATCATCAAGGGAATAATCCTGTATGGGATCGCGCAGTTGTTCAAACTGCGCAGCAGCAACAAATGGCTTTTCACCCTGGGGCTGGCCCAGGCGGGCGAATTCGGCTTCGTTCTGGTCAGCTTCACGCTGCAAACGCGGGTGATCACCCAGACGCTCGGCCAGACGCTATTGTTGGTCATCGCGCTGTCGATGCTGCTGACGCCGCTGTTTTTCTTTCTGCATGATTACCTGTCCCGGCGCATGTCCGAGGGCACCAAACCGCAAGAGGCTGATGAGATCGACGAACAGCAGCCCATCATCATCGCTGGCGTTGGCCGGTTCGGGCAGGTCGTGAACCGGATGCTGCAGGCCTCCGGCTTTCGGGCCACGGTGCTGGATCACGATCTGGCCACCATCGAGCTTATGCGCAAATTCGGCTTCAAGGGTTTTCTGGGCGACCCCACCCGGCCGGATCTTCTGCATGCCGCCGGCCTGGATGATGCCAAGGTCATCGTCGTGGCGCTGGATGACAAGGATGCCGTAACGCGAGTGGTACAATACGTTCGGCGCGAACGCCCCGATATCAGCATCGTCGCCCGCGCCCGTGACCGGGTGCATGTCTATGAACTGTATCGCGCCGGCGCCGATCACATCGTGCGCGAAATGTTCGACAGCAGCCTGCGCGCCGCGCGTTATGTATTGGAGGATATGGGCCTGACCGATTTCGAGGCCAACGAGATGGAAACGGCCTATTACAGGCATGATCGCGAAACGCTGCGCGAACTGGCCGAACTATGGAAACCGGGCGTGCCGCTGGACCAGAACCAGGCCTATATCGAACGGGCGCGCGCGCTGGACAAGGAACTGGAAACCGCGCTGGTGCGACAGGATCAGGCCAAGGATGGCGCGGGCTGAAACAAAAGGGCCGCGCCAATGATGGCACGGCCCCCTGTCAAGACTGTCAGGCGCGATCAGGCGGCGCGGGACACCAGGACCTCGCCCACATGTTGCTGGGCAGATCCTTCATCCATACCGCTGACAGCGGCCACTTCACGGGTCAACCGTTCCAGCGCAGCCTCATAGAGCTGGCGTTCGGAATAGCTTTGTTCGCGCTGATCGTCGGTGCGGTGCAGGTCGCGCACCACTTCGGCGATCGAAATCAGATCGCCGGAATTGATCTTCTGTTCATATTCCTGCGCGCGGCGCGACCACATGGCGCGTTTGACGCGGGCCTTGCCTTTCAGCGTGGCCATGGCGCGCGACACCACATCGGGCGACGACAGCGACCGCATACCGACCTCGGTGGCCTTGTTGGTGGGCACGCGAAGGGTCATCTTGTCCTTTTCGAACGAGATCACGAACAGTTCCAGCGAGATGCCGGCGATTTCCTGTTCCTCGATCGAAATGATCTGGCCCACACCATGCGCCGGATAGACGACATATTCGTTCGGGCTGAATTCAGACTTCTTGGTCTTGCTCATTCAATGCTTCCTTAACAGGGACACCAAATTCTGGCGACAAAACCTTGTCCGAAAACCAAAGCTTTCGGCTGCAAGGCAATCTTGGCGTCAGAAGTCCACATCACAGGCGAGCAGCACTGCGTATGGCAAATCAGGTTTTCACGTCCAGTTGTAACAAGAATATAGCAAAAAAATCGGGCAATTTAAACTGCCACGTGACGTCACAGGCGGCAAACCGCTGTGTTCACAAGATATATTTCGCGAATGCAGCGTAAATTCCCGAAAGAATCCGCTTGGTCGCCACATTATAACCCGATTCGGGCCTCAGCCGCCCTCGCCCGCTGATTCGGAAAAATATTTTTCCAGTTTTCCGGTTTCACCGTCGCGCTCCTCTGCCTCGGGTAGGGGGTCTTTCTTGGTGACAATGACCGGCCAGGCCTCGGAATACTTGCGATTGAACTCGACCCATTTTCCCATGTCCGGCTCGGTATCGGGGCGGATCGCATCGGCGGGGCATTCGGGTTCGCACACGCCGCAGTCGATGCATTCATCCGGGTGGATGACCAGCATGTTCTCGCCCTCATAGAAACAGTCTACCGGGCAGACTTCGACACAGTCGGTATATTTGCAGGCGATGCAATTGTCGGTGACGACATAGGTCATGCGCGTGGTCCTGTATCCGCTTTACAGCCGTTAGCTAGACCAGCGGGCCGCATCATTCAAGCGGCGGCCGGCGGGTAAGATCAAGGCTGCGGCGATCTTTCTTAGTAGGACGTCCTTTTCCGTCGAAACCGGGCGCATTCGGAACACTGTCCCGCGCAGGGGTCATGTCGTCGTATAATGTTTGCGCCTCGAATGCCGGGCCGCGGCGGGTGCCGACCGCCAGAACGCGCACCACGCGAATCTGGTCGCCCTGCACTAAGGTCAGCGCATCGCCCGGCCCGACCTGCTGGGCCGGCTTGCCCACCTTTACACCGTTCACCCGGACATGCCCCGCGGCGATCAGGCGGGCCGACAGGCTGCGTGTCTTGAAGAACCGCGCCTGCCACAGCCATTTGTCCAGCCGGATCAGGGGGCGCGGCGCGGTCACCTATTTGTTGACTTTCAGCCCCATCAGGGCGGCCGCAAACGGATTGTCGGGGTCGATCGGCTTTTCATGGCGCGGCGGCCGGGCCTGCATCGGCTTGTCACGATCTTCGCGCGGAGGGCGCTTGCCGCCCGGTTTACCCTTGCGGGGACGCGGGGCACCATCGGTCTGTTTTGGCCGGTCATCGCGCGGTTTTGCCTGCCCGCGGCCTTGCCGTTCGCCCTGTTCGCCACGCGGGCGACCGCCGCCCTGCCGCCGCGGCGCCCATTTGAACGTATAGAATACCTCGGTCGCGGGCGGTTCCTCTTGGGCCGAAGCATCTGAAGCGGCACCGTCATCGGGTTGATCTTCCTGCGCCGCGACCTCGACCGGGGGTGCGGCATCAACCGCCGCATCAGAGGGCGCGGCCTGTTCAGCCACAACCGCCCTGGCCTTTTCGCGTTCGCCGCGCTCGGCGCTATACCCAAGCCCCTGCATCAGATCGGCGAACTGGTCCAACGTCATGCCTGTGATCGACAGCATGTCCGGGTTGGCTTCGAATCCGGCGCGGCTGTCCTTGGCGCGCAACAGATCGGCCAGACGTTCCAGCATGTCGATACGGATCGCCCGCTGCCCGGCAGCACGATAGCCGGCCATGGCGTAATATCCGTCGGGCATGTCAGTGATATTGGGCACCGTCACCAGACCCGGTGGCGGGCTTTCGGGAAATTCCTGAAACCCCCGGGCCAGCGACCACAGCACCAGCCGCAACCGTGTAGGTGCGGGTTTCAGCAGCAGGGGCATGAATACGGTGAACTGGCCGAACCGGATGCCATGCTTGCGCAGCGCGCCGCGTGCGTCCTGATCCAGCTCTTTCACCTCGGCCGCGACCTGATCGCGCGGGATGATCCCCAGACCTTCGACCAGGCGGAAGGCAAAGCCACGGGCCAGACCGGTCAGCGCCTCATCGCGTTGCAGAGCCAGCATCGGTTCAAACAAGGCGGCGATCTTGCGGTCTATGAAATGCTGCAAACGGCGCTTGACCTTGTCGGCGACATCGGGGCCGGCTTCGTCATCGACGAAAACCTCGACCTGCGGCTTCAGGGCGTCTGGCCCTGCCACCAGTTTGCCGATGGCGTTGTCGCCCCACATCAACCCGCCCTGTTCGGTAAAGTCGATTTCAGTGTCTGGCGCGTTATAGAAACGGTCGGCACGCAGATGCAGCGCGGGGCGCAGGGCGGCGGTGCTGGCCTGTCGCAGCGTCTTGGCCTCATCCGCGCTGGCGCTGGCATCCTGACGAAAGCGGAACCCTTCCAGACGACCGACAAACTGGCCCTCGACCGTCACTTCACCCTTGTCATTCACTTCGGCCACCAGGCTCTCCTTCTGCTTCAACCGGCGAAGCAGAACAGAGGTCCGCCGGTCAACAAATCTTTGGGTCAGCGCACCATGCAGCGCATCTGACAGGCGATCTTCTACAGCGCGAGTCGCGTCACGCCAATGCGATTCGTCAGCCACCCAACCGGTGCGCTGTGCCACATAGGTCCAAGTGCGAATATAGGCCAAACGTTTCGACAATGTATCAATATCGCCATCGGCCCTGTCGATGCGCCGAATCTGGCCGGCAATCCAGTCATCCGGCACCTGCCCGCCCCCATGCAGAAAGCCGAAGATCCGATCCAGCAACCCCGCATGTTCCGCCGGCGATATGCCGCGAAAATCCGGTATGCGGCACACATCCCACAACAGGCGCACATCCGGCCCAGTGGTCACACGGGCGCGGATATCGGCGTTTTGCGACAGGGCGCGCAGGGCCTGCAGATCGTCCACCTCACGCGTGCGTGTCAGCCATTCGTCATGGGTAAACGTCTCAAGCGAGGCAATCAGCCGGTCGATACCGCCGAAATCCAGCGCCGCATTGCGCCACTGCAATTTGGTTACCGGTGCAAAGCGGTGATTGGTGATGGCCTGCACCACATCATCGTCCAGCGGCGGCGCCTCGCCGGTTACGCCGAAGGTGCCCGGCTGCATATACCGCCCCGCGCGCCCGGCGATCTGGGCCAATTCGCCCGGTTGCAAGGGCCGCATCCGGCGTCCGTCGAATTTGCGCAACCCTGCAAAGGCGATATGCTTGATATCCAGGTTCAATCCCATTCCGATGGCATCGGTTGCCACCAGGAAATCGACATCGCCATTTTGATACAGTTCCACCTGCGCGTTGCGCGTGCGGGGCGACAGCGCGCCCATCACGACGGCGCAGCCGCCCTTCTGACGGCGGATCAATTCGGCGATGGCATAGACGTTCTCGACCGAAAATCCGACGATCGCCGATCTGGGCGGCATGCGGCTTATCTTTTTCGAACCTGTATAAGTCAGCTCTGACAGGCGTTCGCGCCGGGTGAATTGCGCCTCGGGCACCAATGCTGCGATCGCGCCGCGCATCGTATCGGCCCCCAGGAACAGGGTTTCATGCAATCCCCGCGCCCGCAACAGGCGATCGGTAAAGACATGGCCGCGTTCGGGATCGGCACATAACTGAATCTCGTCGATCGCCACGAAATCGGCGCCGATCTCCTGCGGCATCGCCTCGACGGTGCAGACCCAATATCGGGTGCGCGGGGGCACGATACGTTCTTCGCCCGTCACCAGCGCCACCACCGACGGGCCGCGCAGCGCCACGATCCGATCATAGACCTCGCGCGCCAGCAGACGCAGCGGCAAGCCGATCACCCCGGTGCGATGCGCCAGCATACGTTCGATTGCATAATGAGTCTTGCCGGTATTGGTCGGCCCCAGGACCGCCACGACCCTGCCGTTCTGCCGCATCGGATTGCCCTTCAGAGAGTGACGCCGCCGGTTGCCTTTTCCAGCCGTTCGATGGCGTCTTTTAGGTCTGGTTCATGCGGATGTATAGCGGCAGCGGCGCGGAAGGCCGCCAAGGCGTCACCGGTCCGGCCGACCTCTTCCAGAATTGACCCCAGCCCGATCATCGCGCCGAAATGCTGCGGGTTCAGCACAAGCGCGCGCTGGATATCCGCCAGGGCAGGACCGAACAGCCCGGCCCGGAAATAGGCGGTGGCGCGGGCATTGAATCCTTCGGCGAAATCCGGCGCATGATCGGTCAGCGCTGTGAAATGCGCGATGGCAGTGGCGATATCGTCAGCCTCCAGCGCATCGCGCCCGCGCTGCAGCAGCAGATCCATCGCCGCCGAACCCGATCTGGACCATTCCGCCCATATCTCGGCCTCGACCATCTGCCAGTTGGGCAATTCGGGGCTGCGCAATTCCTGCAACAATCCTTCGACTCGCGCCTGATCTGCCCGCACCGGCGCACCCGAAGCGCCGGTCAGTAAAATTGCCGCGAGGACAGCATTGAGTAAGAGGCGCAAAGATACCATAACAATACCGATAGTAATACATCGGCCGGGAAAGCCAAGCACCCCGCCTTTCACATTCGGAGGATCGCCATGAGCGACTTGATCGACGCCGCCGTCAGCACGCTGAAACAAAAGATGCAAGGCGGGCTGGATGATGGCACCGCGAAATTCGTGATCGGCGACGAGGGCGCGATCATGGTTGATGCCAATGGGCCGCGCGCCGGGGATGAACCTGCCGATGTGACCCTGACCGCCGATGCCGAAACATTTCAGGCCATCATGGCAGGCGACATAAACCCGGCCGCCGCCTTCATGACCGGCAAGCTGTCGGTTGATGGCGACATGGGGCTGGCGATGAAACTGGGTGGCCTGATCGGCTGATCCATGCAGCCTGCCCCGCTTCATGACGACGTGGCCGATGGCCCGCCGGAGGGGCGGGCTTTTTGGCTGCGGGCGAAGGACGGGGTACGGCTGCGGATCGGGGTCTGGTCCTCGGGCACCCGCGGCACGGTTCTGCTGTTTCCCGGCCGCACGGAATATATCGAAAAATACGGCCGCGCCGCCACCGACCTTGCCGCACGCGGCTTTGCCACGGTGGCCGTAGACTGGCGTGGTCAGGGCCTGGCCGACCGGCTGTTGCCGGATACGGCGGTGGGCCATGTCGGGGCTTTTGGCGATTACCAGCGCGACGTCGCGGCCGTCATGGCCGTCCTGCCCGCGCTGAACCTGCCGCAGCCGCTGTTCCTGCTGGCCCATTCCTTGGGTGGATGTATCGGGCTGCGGGCGCTGATGCACGGCCTGCCGGTGCGCGCCGCCGCCTTTACCGGGCCGATGTGGGATATCCTGATGCCGGGCGCGATGCGGCCGCTGGCCTGGATTATCGGCGCCGGGTCCGGGCTGCTGGGCAAAAGCGGCGCTTATGCGCCCGGCACATCAGGCCGGCGCGCCTATGTCGAGGCCGCAGCGTTCGACGGTAATTCGCTGACCTCGGATGCGGATATGTATCACTATATGCAGGCACAGCTTGCGGCCCATCCCGGGCTGCGGCTGGGCGGGCCAAGCATCGGCTGGGTGCATGCTGCACTGGCAGAAACACGTGATCTGGCGCGGCGCCCATCACCACCGTTGCCGGCCTTGTGTTTTCTGGGCAGCGACGAACAGATCGTGGCCCCCGACGCCATCCGGTCACGCATGGCGCGATGGCCGGGCGGGCGGCTAGAGGTGATAGAAGGTGCCCGGCACGAGATCATGATGGAGACGCCCGCCATTCGCGCCGCCTGTTTCGACAAGATCGCCCGGTTTTTCGAAACGACCCCCTGACCGCAGGCCTGGCCTTGAACCTGCCCCCCGACCCCGCCTATGTCTGGAATGAACAGCTGAAAGGTAAACCAATGCACCCATTTCCCCGCCCTGTTTTCGATGCACATACCGGCTCCGGGGGCGCTTTGGGTGATTTGCCCGAATGGGATCTGACCGATCTTTATACCGCCGAGGACGCCCCCGAACTGGTCCGCGACATGCGCTGGCTGGAAACCGCCTGCGCCGGGTTCGCCGCCGATTACGAAGGCAAGCTGGCCGGGCTGGACGCCGCCGGGCTGCTGGACTGCGTGCAGCGCTATGAACGGATCGAAACCATTGGCGGTCGGATCATGTCCTTTGCCGGTCTGCGCTATTACCAGAACACGATGGATGCCGACCGGGGCAAGTTCTTTTCCGACTGCCAGGACCGGATCACGACGTTCACCACGCCGCTGGTCTTTTTTACCCTCGAAATCAACCGGCTGGACGATGCGGCGCTGGACGCGCTGTTCGGCCAGAATACCGATCTGGCCCGCTATCGCCCGATCTTTGAACGACTGCGCGCGATGCGGCCCTATCAATTGTCGGACGAGCTGGAAAAATTCCTGCACGATCAATCCGTGGTCGGGGCGGCCGCCTGGAACAAGCTGTTTGATGAAACCATCGCCGGGTTGCAGTTTGTTGTGGATGGCGAGGAATTCAACATCGAAGGCACGCTGAATTTCCTGACCGATCCCGACCGCGACAAACGCGAAGCCGCCGCGCGCGAACTGGCAAGCGTTCTGGGCGAAAACGTCAAGCTGTTCGCCCGTGTCCACAACACGCTGACCAAGGACAAAGAGGTCACGGACCGCTGGCGCAAGATGCCCACGCCGCAGACCGGACGCCACCTGTCCAACCATGTGGAACCCGAGGTCGTGCAGGCCCTGCGCGACGCCGTTGTCGCGGCCTATCCCAAGTTGTCGCACCGCTATTACGCGCTGAAGGCGAAATGGCTGGGGTTGGAGCGGATGCAGGTCTGGGACCGCAACGCGCCGCTGCCGCAGGAGAATCCGGCGCTGGTCAATTGGCCGACCGCGCAGAAAACCGTGATGGATGCCTATGCCAGCTTTGCGCCGCAAATGGCTGATATCGCAGCGCCATTCTTCAGCAAGGGATGGATAGATGCGGGCGTGAAACCCGGCAAGGCGCCCGGTGCCTTTGCCCATCCGACCGTCACGGATGTGCACCCTTATGTGATGCTGAACTATCTGGGCAAGCCACGCGACGTGATGACGCTGGCGCATGAGCTGGGCCATGGCGTGCATCAGGTTCTGGCCGCGGGTCAGGGTGAATTGCTGTCCTCGACCCCGCTGACGCTGGCCGAAACCGCCTCCGTCTTTGGCGAGATGCTGACCTTTCGTAAGCTGCTGTCGCAGGCCGAAACGCCCGCCCAGCGCAAGACCCTGCTGGCCGGCAAGGTCGAGGATATGATCAACACCGTGGTGCGCCAGATCGCGTTCTATGACTTTGAATGCAAGCTGCACGAAGCCCGGCGGAACGGCGAACTGACGCCCGACGACATCAACGTCCTGTGGATGAGCGTCCAGGCGCAAAGCCTTGGCCCCGTTTTCGATTTCATGGATGGTTATGAAACCTTCTGGGCCTATATCCCGCATTTCGTGCATTCGCCGTTCTATGTCTATGCCTATGCGTTCGGCGATGGTTTGGTGAACGCGCTTTATGCCGTTTACGAAGAAGGCGGCGCGGATTTCCAGGACAAGTATTTCGACATGCTGCGCGCGGGCGGGTCCAAACATCACAAGGAACTGCTGGCCCCGTTCGGGCTGGATGCCAGCGACCCGAAATTCTGGGACAAGGGCCTGTCGATGATTTCCGGGATGATCGACGAGCTTGAGGCCATGGAGGGGTGAGCCTTTGCGGCCCGCGCATCGTTTTCCACGTCGCTGGCCATATGGCAGGCCGCGACGGGCAGGATCTGCCGGGCTTTCTGAAAAAGCTGCATCGTGGCTTTGGTGGCCTTGGGGCAGAAACGACGATCCTGCCCCGCGATCTGGACGTTCTGAACAATCTGGGCGATACGCGCGACCTGCATATTGTCCATAACGGGCGTATCCGACACCCGGCCGTGCTGAATACCGGTTTGGCCTATATCCAGCCCTTCTGGTATCTTGATCCGGCTGGGGTCTTCGCCGACTCCAGCCTGACAGAGGCCCGGTTCGACCCGTCCTTGGTCGATCCAGCACAGGCGCAGGCCTTTCTCGGCCGCCTCGTTCATCGCCTGCGCGACCGGCGGATCAGCCGCTATGACCAACCGCAAGCCCGTCAGGCAGTGCCACCCGATTGTATCGCGGTTTTTCTTCAAGGCAGGTCAGATCCCGTGACGCGCGCGCGGCACATGCCTGACGACAGGATGATCGAAACGATAATTGCGCATCGCGACGGGCGGCCCGTGGTCATCAAACCCCATCCCCGCACCATAGACCCTGACATGATAACGCTGGTCGATGCGTTGAAAGGCCGGCCCGGCGTGACGATCAGCCAGGCCAATATACATGACATCCTGTCCGTCGCGGCAGTGTCGGTATCGGTCTGTTCGGCGGTGTCGCTGGAAGGGCTGATGCATGATGTGCCCGCGATCCTGTTCGGCCGGTCAGATTTCCACCACTGCGCCGAAACCGTGCGTGATGCGGATGACTGGCCCCTTGCCCTGAACCGCGCGCTGTCGCGGTCCTATCCTTTCGCGGCATTCCTGTACTGGTTCCTGGGCCAATCCATGATCGCGGCAGGGCGCGACGATCTGATGATGCAGGTTCTGACCCGAATGCGCCACCTCGGGCTGTCGCCAGCGCGCTTCGGTCTGCGCGAACCGCGCTGATCCTCAGGGCACCGCGATTTCGGCCAGCAACCCGCGATGGTTCGACCCAAGATCGGCCCCGAAAGGCCGCAGCGACACCAGCCGCGCCCCGTCACGCACCAGCATGTGGTCAATCGGAAGTCCCCAGCCGCCAAGCCCTATCGGCCAGGTGCCGACCGGCAGGCGTGGCGGGGCCAGACGCCCCTGTTTGAATACCTGCCTCATCGACCAGCTCCAGGGGGCGGCGTTGAAATCGCCCATCACCAGCAGCGGATCATGGATACGCGACAGGCGCGAAAAAAAGTTTTCATGTTCGTGCACCGCCGGATCCTGATACCAGGGCTTGGACATGTGCACCGCCATCAGGTGAAACGGCCGCCCCCCCGGCAATGTCAGCCACAGTTCGGCCCGCCGATCCGGGCGCATGTCGGACAGGGTTGCAATTTCCATCCGGTCGGGCTGGCGCCGCGACAACATCAGCAATTCGCACCGCGTTTCGCAGCCCACATTCCAGGGAAACGCCGCGCGCAGCCGATCCAGTTGCGGCACCAGCGGCAAGGCCTCGGAAAAGACCACGATATCGGGATTCTCGGCAAGCACCGCATCGACGATGCGCGCGGGGTCAGTGGTGTTTTCAAACAGCGAGTTGAACCAGATCACCCGCAAATCGGCGCGCAGGTCGGGGCGCAGGGGTGCCGATACCCCCAGATGCTGACCGACCAGCCAGATTGCCGCCAACAGCGACCCCGCCAATGTCACACGCCCCACCCAGCGCGCGCGCAACGCCAGCAATATCAGCCCGGCCAACGCCGAAAACGTGATAAGTAATGGCGACAGGCTGTCAAAGACCCGCGCCAGAACGCCCAGTGTCGGGTTTGATCCTACGCTGGGTGCACCAGTCGCGATCAACAGCGCCAGCGCGCCCAGAACGAATACGCCACCAATCATCCGCTGCCTGACGACCGCCACCCGGTTCTGCATCCCTGCCCCTTGCGATTTGCGATTTGCGATTTGCTGCGCTGCAGTGTGGCGCGAAATCAAGGCGATGCAAGGGCCGCCGTCAAAACACAATATGATCTTCAAAACATTCCGGCAGCTTGCCTGCCGGAACCGTCAGAAAATCCTTGGGCAGTTCAGCCACCATGGCGGTACGAACAGGTTCCGCCAATTCGGCGCGCAACGCCCCCAGCATCTTTGGCGGCGCGGCCAGAACGGCGCGATCAAAACCGCCTCCCTGCCAAAGCCGACTCACCTCGGCCGCCAATTCTGCGGCAAAACTGGCGCGATCCTGTGCCTCTTCACTGGTGCTGCGATCCAGCCCATGCCGTGCAACGCCCGGTACAGCCGTTCCGCGCCCCGGCGCATCGGCATAGCGGGTCTTGTCCGGCTTGATGAAATCAGCTTGCTCGACCAGCCCCTTGCCCGGCCCCTGATTGATCAGGAACCGCGCCCGGCGGTCATCCGCCAATATGACAAGCGTTCGGATCGTTTTCATTATGAAGCCCCCTGTATCGACAAGCGGCATCAAGCCCGATTCTGCCCGATGCCGCCTTGATTCAGTTCAAGCAAAAGTAAAATCAGACCTCGGCCAGCATACCTTTTTTCCTGGCCAGTTCCGTCATGCGCTTTTGCAGTTTTTCAAAGGCCCGCACCTCGATCTGGCGAATCCGCTCGCGGCTGACGCCATACTGGCCGGACAGGTCTTCCAGCGTCACGGGCTGATCCTCCAGCCGACGCTGCATCAGGATGTCACGCTCGCGCTCGTTCAATACGTCCATCGCCTGCATCAGAATTTCGCGCCGGTTTTCAAGTTCGTCCCGCTCGGCATAATCCGAGGCCTGATCGGCATCTTCATCCTCCAGCCAGTCCTGCCACTGGGCAATGCTGTCGCCATCCGCAGCGCCGACCGTCGCATTCAGCGACGCATCGCCGCCCGACAACCGGCGGTTCATGCTGATCACCTCTTCTTCGCTCACGCTCAGATCATGGGCGATGCGGGCCACGTGTTCGGGCGTAAGATCGCCCTCTTCCAGCGCACCAATCTTGGCCTTCGCCTTGCGCAGGTTGAAGAACAGCTTTTTCTGCGCACTGGTCGTGCCCAGCTTTACCAGGCTCCAGGATCGCAGGATATATTCCTGGATGCTGGCACGGATCCACCACATCGCATAGGTGGCCAGACGAAAGCCCTTTTCGGGATCGAACCGCTTGACCGCCTGCATCAACCCGACATTGGCCTCGGAAATCACCTCGGCCTGCGGCAGGCCATAGCCGCGATAGCCCATGGCGATTTTCGCCGCCAGGCGCAGGTGGCTGGTCACCATCTTGTGGGCGGCCTCGGTATCTTGATGATCGACCCACCGCTTGGC
Organism: Actibacterium sp.; assembly: GCF_055134745.1. Taxonomy (NCBI): domain Bacteria; kingdom Pseudomonadati; phylum Pseudomonadota; class Alphaproteobacteria; order Rhodobacterales; family Roseobacteraceae; genus Actibacterium; species Actibacterium sp. The sequence continues at coordinate 25,896 of NZ_JBSRVX010000056.1, read as the reverse complement.
CAGCATATATTCTTCTTCCGGATCGAGCAGCGGAAACTTGCGGATTTCCTGAAGATAGCGGTTCAGCCCCTGTTCCGGGCTGGGTGCCGGCAGATTTGCGTAACTGTTCATGGCTGTCCTCTCAATCGCTTTGGGAACAAGATAGGACACGCGGGCGTCCCTTCAAGTTAACCCTCTTAACATTATTAAACGGCAGTTGTGCGAGTTTCCGTCGAAATTTCTTTAACATTTCGTATTTTCACGAAATCTTGCACGGATCAGCCCCGCAAGGCCTGCAATAGCGCCTGCATATCTTCCGGCAGCGGTGCCTCGAATTCAAGTTTTTCGCCCGAAACAGGATGGTCGAACCCCAGGATCGCCGCATGCAGCGCCTGACGGGGAAACGCGGCAACAGCCGCCACGGCACCGGCACCGATGGATTTTTCCGACAGCTTGCGCCGCCCGCCATAGGTCTGATCCCCGATCAACCCGCAACCCACATGGGCCATATGCACCCTGATCTGATGCGTGCGCCCGGTTTCCAGCCAGCAATCCAGCAAGGCGGCAACCGGCGGCGCGCCAAAGGCTTCCTCGACCCGCGCGCGGGTGATGGCATGTCGCCCACCGGTAAAGACAACCGCCTGCTTCTGACGGTCGGTCTTGTGCCGCGCCAGATGCGTCGTCACCTTCAGAATATTGCCCGGCTCAAAGCTGACCCCCCTTATCCCGCGCAATCGCGGATCGCCCGCATCGGGCAGTCCATGCACCACGGCCTTGTAATGACGGTTGACCGTATGCGCCTCGAACTGTGCGGCCAGCCCCTGATGGGCGACATCCGACTTGGCCGCAACGATCAGCCCGCTGGTATCCTTGTCGATCCGGTGCACGATGCCCGGCCGCCGCTCGCCCCCGATCCCAGACAGGGTATCGCCGCAATGGGCCAGCAATGCGTTGACCAATGTGCCAGACGGGGTGCCGGGTGCCGGATGCACCACCATGCCCACCGGCTTGTTCACCACGATCAGCGCATCATCCTCATAGATCACATCCAGCACGATCGCTTCGGCTGCGGCGGCCACCTCGGCCACCTCGCCAAAGCAGATCTCCAGCACGTCGCCCTCATCGACCCTGGCGCGCGGGTCGGCCACCACCACCCCGCCCCGGCTTATGCCACCTTCGGCAATGATCTTGGCCAGGCGCGACCGCGACAGCCCCACACCCTCTGGCACGTCACGCGAAAGCGCCTTATCAAGACGAGAGGGCGGATTTGGCCCGATAACCACCGAAAGCCGGCGCATGACAGACATGGAAAAAGGCTCACTTCCCGGGGACGTTCCCCCCAACCTGCGGTTTCTGCGTGTTCTCGTCACGGTTCTGACGGCAACGATGATCGCAGGGCTTGTAATCGTGATCGCCCTGCTTGTCATCCGCCTGTCCCCCGAAAAGACATCCGTGCCGCTGCCCGACCCCATCCGGCTGCCTGCGGGGAAAACGGCAGTCGCCTTTACCCGGGGAACGGGCTGGTATGCCGTGGTGACAGAAGACCAGCACATCCTGATCTTCGACAGCATGACCGGAACCCTTCGCCAGACCGTCTCGATCGAATCTGGCGACTGACCCCTCTTCTGGGCCCAAATACTCTTGCCGAAGGCATCAAAGTTTTCCTGAAAACTTTATCCCTTGCCGAAAACCTGCCAGGCCAGCAAGACACGCGCCCCGGCCGTCACAAAGCACAGCGCACCGAACACCCAGGCCAGCGGTGCAAACCAGCCAGGCAACAGGCAAAGCAACACGAAAAACAATATCGTTTCGGTCCCCTCCAGCAAGCCGCCGGTAAAGTATAGCGACTTTGCACCCCGCGCCGCGCTGACCATCCGGCCCTTTTCGGCCAGAACCGCATAGCCCAGGAAAGAAGCCCCGTTGGTGTAAAAACTGGCCAGCAGAAACGCCCCCGCCGCGCCATTTCCACCCGGATCGGCCCAGACGAACCCCATCGGCACTGCCCCGTAAAAGGCGAAATCGCTGACGATATCCAGAAAACCGCCGAAATCGGTGCGCTGCGTGGCGCGTGCCACGGCACCGTCCAACCCATCCGCCAGGCGCGACAATCCCAGCGGTATCAGCGCCCACCCCGGCACGCCTGATGCGATCATCGCTGCTGCGACCAGCCCCATTACCAGCCCGGCCAACGTGATCTGATTGGCCCCCAGGCCGGTCCGCGCCAACAACCGCCCCGCCCGGTTCAGCCCCGGATCAATGATCTTTCTGACAGCCCCATCCAGCATCGCATTCTCCGAATTGCATCAGGGTGTCGGCCATAAAGCCGCCATTGCGCAAGCCCGCGCCGCCCCATTTGCCGGCAATGTGAAGGATGGTACCACCTCCTGGTCTCGAACCAGGGACCTCTTGATCCACAATCAAGCGCTCTAACCAACTGAGCTAAGGCGGCACTGGCGCGGGATTTAGCGCCACAGGCAGACAATTGCAAGGGTGCAAGACCTGAAAACGATGCGCCCCTTGCCAGTGCCGTGATGACGGGTTACGCCCCGATCGGAACAGACCGGAGGCCAAAATGGGCATCGACAAGCAAAGCGATATCGCGGCCAATCTTCAGATCGGACCGACGACCGAAGGCATGGTGCGCATCTATGTCGAGGGCAGCGGCATAGACCTGCCGCTGGATTTCGACCCCGAAGAGGCCGAAGAGATCGCCGAGGAAATCCGCGCCGCAGCCGCCCGCGCCCGGGCGATCGGCACAGAACAAAAGCCGAAAAAGAAACGCTGAGCGGTCAGCCCCCTGCACAGATGCAAAGTTTCGTGTCACGCACGAATCACATGATCACGCCGCCGGGCCCCGGATCGCGCAGCGCCTGCAACCGGCTGGCGGCGTGGCGGGCGAATTTCTGCGTCATGACCTTGCGCCTTGCGGGGGGCAGGCGCGATTCCGTGCCAAAACGCAGAATCTCGGCATCATACCCATCCGCGATCATCAATCCCGTTTCGTCAGGCAACAGATCCACGGGAAAATCGGCATCGACCGCCCAGAAAAACCTGTCACACCAAGGCAGATAACCCTGCCATTTGCTGTCGGCCAGAAAATCGCCGCGCGAGGATTTGCATTCAATCACCCAGATTTCCCCGCCTGGCCCCAACGCCATCACATCAACCCGCAGCCCGCGCGTCGGCACCAGTTCCTCGACACTGACAAAACCGTGGCTGCGCAAGTGGCGGCAAACGCCACGCGCCAGAATCTGTCCGGGTTGTCGAAACTCATTCATCAGCACAAATATGAACAATACGTGAACATCTCGCAACCCTTGCTAAGGCCAGAGCAGAGGCTTATCTATCGCGATGGCGGGTTCTGCCCTTCTCGTGCCGAGGTCAAATTCCGGTGGCCTTAAGCAACTCCGAGGGAACTGGCTCTGTCCGGACCCTGGTCCGGTTACCCGGTTCCCACCTGTAAGAACAGGTCCTCGGGAATTAGCTTACCTCTACGGTTGTCTGGTGGTTCCCGCCGCTTCACCGACACCCCGGCGAAGATTCCGCACCGGCACCGGCTGCAATTCGAGTGCCACGTTCCTGGGGCGGCTTCCGCCATCGGGGGGCGTATCTTCAGCCATCCGCATGATGGTGATCCCGAACTGGACGCCGGAAAACACGATGCCATTGAACATGAACAGCATGAACCCGGCCAGCCAGCCAGCCGATGACCCTGACACCAGATGCCACAGATTGGCAACGTTCAGCCACAAAAGCGCGGCAACGAACACGCCCGACAAGGCAAAGCCGATCAGCGTGTGATGAATGTAAAGGCGCACGAGCTTTGGCATGACACATTCCACTATAAGAATATTAATAACATAGCGCAGCCCATGACGTTTCCAAGCGTCAATATCGTCGCATCAGCGGAATTTGCCGAAAAACGCCCGGTTCAGCCGGACGAATTCTTCGATCAACCCGCTGAGCCCGCCAAATTCACGCTTTTTCAGCCAGAAGAAGCCGACCAGTGCCACGATACCGGCACTGATGGCATCAACGATCAGATCACCCATCGTATCGTCCAGCCCGGATTTCTGCATGTTCATGCCAAAGGCCTTGTCCATGCCGAATTCGAATATTTCCCATAATGCACCGATGGTCAGTGCAAAGCTGAACGAGATCAGCGCCATCGCCCAGGCCGGCGCGGCATAGCGGTCGCCCTCGAACAAAAACAGCGCGAACAGGAAGCCAAGTATGCTCATCCCGGCGGCCGAACCGCTGTGCAGCAGCAGATCCCACCACCAATAGCGCTCGTAAAAGCCGGATGCCTCGCCCAGAAACAACGTGGCAAAGACGAAAAGCGTGATGGCGGCGATGAAACTGACAGGCAGCTGCACATTGAAACGGCGCACGACCAGTTGCGGCAGCATCGACAGGACCAGCGTCGCCAGCGCGACAAAAACCAGCGGCATCTTGCCCAGGATCGCGGCGCGCAATGCCTCGGCAATCAGGATCGCCCGGATACCATAGATAATGATCGGATCACGGCGCATACGCATCCTGCCAGACTAGGCGCGGTCCGTCTCTGCGGCAAGGCCGGTGAAGACGGGCTTTTCTGGCGGCATGCGCACCACCATATGATATTCATGCTTCATACCCGTCCGGACGCCGCCTCTGTCAGGCTGGCCAGCTATAACATCCGCAAATGCGTGGGCCTTGACTGGCGCCGCCGTCCCGGGCGCACGCTTGATGTCATCGCCGCCATCGGCGCGGATATCATCGCCCTTCAAGAGGCCGACAAACGGCTTGCGCCGCGCCATTCGGCGCTGCCCCTGGACGAGATCGCCGACCGGACCGGTCTTGCGCCCGTGGTGCTGGCAGACAATGACACCAGCCTGGGCTGGCATGGCAACGCCATTCTGGCGCGGCCCGGTCTGGCAGTGCGCCGCACTGAACGCATCGCCCTGCCCTCGCTGGAGCCGCGCGGCGCGGTGCTGGCCGAATTCGCGCATGCCGCTGGGCCATTGCGGGTTATCGGAACGCATCTTGGCCTGACCCGCAGCCATCGGAAACGGCAATTGACGGCGCTGGCCGCGCATCTGGCGGCCTTGCCGCCGATGGCCACCGTGATTCTGGGGGATTTCAACGAATGGTCTGCCCAAGGCGGGCTGGCGCCACTTGCCCCGGCCTTCCGCATCCACGCGCCCGGCCGAAGCTTTCATGCCGCGCGCCCGCTTGCGGCGCTGGACCGGATCGCCTTTTGTTCGAATCTTTCGTTGCGGGCATCGGGCGTGTCGGAAACCGCGCTGGCCGTGCGGGCCTCGGATCACCTGCCCATCTGGGCCGATCTGGATTTTGCGGGCTGACCGGCTTGCGGTGCCTCAGAACCCGTCCGGTCGGGCCTCGTGCGCCATATGGTCCAGAACGGCATTGACGAATTTGGGTTCGCGCCCTTCGGGAAAGAAGGCCCGCGCCACATCGACATATTCGGTGATGATCACCTTGGGCGGCACCTGGCTGGCCACGAGTTCGGCGCCCGCCGCCCGAAACAGTGCACGCAGGGTGGGATCGATCCGGTCGATCGGCCATTTGGCGACCAAGGCGCGGTCGGTCATCTGGTCGATATCGGCCTGGTGTTCGACCACTGCCTCCAGCGTGGCGCGAAACAGCCCGATATCGGCCTCGGCCATTTCATCGCCCTCATAGACAGCGCCGATGCGGTGCGTCTCAAACTCGTCACGCACCGCATCCACGGTCTGGCCGGAATGTTCCATCTGGAACAGGGCCTGCACGGCATAGAGCCGCGCGGCCGATTTCATCAGACGCTTTTCGGAAATGCGGCTCATGTGCGGGTCGATCCGTCATCGGCGACCTGAAAACCGCCCCCCGGAACAAAGCCCACGCCCTTGGTGGCGCGGCCCCAGCGGCGTGACAGCGCGATCAGATGCAATGCAGCCGCCGCAGCCCCGCCCCCCTTGTTCTGGCCCTGCGGATCGGCGCGCACCACCGCCTGATCGCGGTTTTCGACGGTCAGGATACCGTTACCCAGACAGGCCCCCTGCAAGCCCAGCATCGTCAGCGCGCGCGCGCTGTCATTGCACACGGTATCGTAATGTGTCGTCTCGCCCCGGATCACGCAACCCAGCGCGACATAGCCATCGAAATTCGACAGCCGGTGCGCCAGCCCGATGGCGGCTGGAATTTCCAGCGCGCCGGGCACTTCGACCAGATCGAAGGTCGCCCCGGCCTGCTGCAGCACGTCACGCGCCCCCGCCACCAGATTATCGGCGATGTCCTTGTAATATGGCGCCACGACAATCAGCAGCTTGACCGGCTTGTCGAAGCCCGGCAAGGGCAACTGGTGATGGATTTCGGTTCCGGCCATGTTCAGTCCTCTTGCGTGATTCTGCGGGTGCCCGCGATGGACAGCCCATAGCCATCCAGCCCGACCAGCCTGGGCCGCGGCGCATCTGTCAGCAGGATCAGGTTATGAATTCCCAGCGACGCCAGGATCTGCGCCCCGATTCCGTATTGGCGCAGCGTCTGCGGCGAGGCCGAACCGCCGGTCACCAGCTTCATCGTGGTATCGCGCAGCAGAACGATCGCACCACGACCTTCGGCGCCGATGATCTCCATCGAGCGCCCCGTTTCATTCACGCGCGCCGGATCAAGGCCCAGCACATCGCGCAGCGGGTCCATTGCGTGGATACGCACCAGCGTGGGTTCGTTCCCGCTCAGATCGCCCTTGGTCAGCACGATATGTTCGGCGCCCTGGGTTTCGTCGGTATAGACACGCATCATCCAATCGCCACCATGCACCGAATGCACCGATTGCACAGCGGTTTCCTTGACCAGATTGTCATGCTTGCGCCGATAGGCGATCAGATCGGAAATCGTCCCGATTTTCAGATTGTGCCGCTGGGCAAAGGCCACCAGATCCGGCAGGCGCGCCATGGTGCCATCCTCGTTCATGATCTCGCAGATCACACCAGAGGGATTCAAACCTGCCAGCCGCGACACATCAACGGCCGCTTCTGTATGGCCCGCACGCGACAGAACGCCACCATCACGCGCACGCAACGGGAAGACATGACCGGGCGTTGCGATATCGCCCGGGCCCTTGCTGGCGTCGATGGCGACCGCGACTGTATGCGCCCTGTCATGGGCCGAAATGCCGGTGCTGACACCTTCGCGCGCCTCGATCGACACGGTAAAGGCAGTTTCATGGCGCGAAGAATTCTGCGAGGCCATCAGCGGCAGGCCCAGTGCATCAATGCGCGCACCAGGCAGCGCCAGACAGATCAACCCCCGGCCATAGGTCGCCATGAAGTTGATGGCCTGCGGCGTCGCCATCTGCGCGGGGATCACCAGATCGCCTTCGTTTTCACGATCTTCGTGATCGACCAGAATGAACATCTTGCCGTTGCGGGCATCTTCAATGATGTCTTCGATCCCCGAGATCGCGTCCGTGTATTCGGTTTGTGACATGACCGCCCCCCTGTTGCTTCGCGCCGGGATACTGCAAGTTTTACGCCTTGGCCAGTGCGCGCAGCATCCCCGTGTCAGGCGGGATCTTGCGCGATCAGGCGCCGAATTCCGCCAGCCGGGCCACATAGCGGGCCAGCGTATCTATTTCCAGATTGATACGGTCGCCCAGCGCGATATCGCCCCAGGTCGTGACCTGCTGCGTGTGTGGTATGAAATTCACCCCGAAGTCACATCCGTTGACCTCGTTCACGGTCAATGATGTGCCGTTCAGGGCAACCGATCCCTTGGACGCGATAAAGCGCGCCAGCGGCGCGGGCGCGCGAAAGGTCACGCGCAGGCTGTCGCCTTCCGGGATCATGGCCACAATCTCGGCCACGCCATCGACATGGCCCGAAACGATATGCCCCCCCAGTTCGTCACCCAGCCGCAGCGCGCGTTCCAGGTTGATACGTTTGCCCTTGCGCCAGCCCCCGTCACCCAGATTGGATTTCGATACGGTCTCGGCCGAGATATCGACATCGAACCAGCCGCCCTGATCATCGCTGCCGCGGTCGGTCACCGTCAGACAGACGCCATCACAGGCAATCGACGCCCCGATTGCGATGCTTTCGGGCGGATAGGCGGTGGTGATGCGGGCGGTCAGATCGCCCTTTTGCGTAAGATCGCGGATTATTCCGATATCGCTGATGATACCTGTAAACATGGGCCGTCCCCTTTTGCCTTGTCCTGACCTAGCCCCGGATCGCGCGCAGGGCAAGACGGTGCATCACAATGCCGCCGCGCGCGGGACGAGGATGCCAAAGCGGATGACAAACCCGTGGATTGCAGGCAAGACTGTCGGCAATGAGGGACAGACGCGCAGATCACACAGGGCCAGACGCCCGACACAGGCGCTTTCTCATGCTGCAGGGGCCGCATGGGCCGTTTTTTCATCAGCTTGCCATGGCACTGCGCCGTGCCGGTGCGCAGGTCTGGCGGGTGGGGTTCAACCAGGGCGATCGCGCCTTCTGGCACGACCGTGCCAGCTATATCGCCTTTCGGGGCGGGCCCGACGACTGGCACGACACCTGCAGCGATCTGATCGCGCGCCATGCCATCACCGATCTGGTGCTCTATGGCGATACGCGCGCCGTACATGCCCGCGCGATCGCAATGGCCCGCCAATTGCAACTGACCGTTCACGTATTCGAGGAAGGCTATCTGCGCCCCTATTGGGTAACCTATGAGCGCGACGGATCGAACGGGCATTCGCGGCTGATGTCCCTGTCGCTGGATGACATGCGCGCAACCCTGGACGCCACCGGCGCCGATCACCCCGAAGCGCCCGCCCATTGGGGCGACATGCGCCATCACATATTTTACGGGGCCTTGTATCATTTCTTCGTGCTGGTCATGAACCGTGACTATCCGAACTTCATGCCGCACAGGGCGCTTGGCGTCCGCAGTGAATTTCGCCTGTATCTGCGCAAGTTGCTGGGCATGCCGGCCCATGCGCTGGAACGGTTCCTGGCCACACGGCGGATCAATCGCGGCGGGTTCCCCTATCATCTGGTGTTGCTTCAACTGGAGCATGACGCCAGCTTTCAGGTGCATGGAACCTTTGACGACATGGACGCATTCCTGCGCCTGTGTATCGACAGCTTTGCACAAGGGGCCCCGGCGCATCACCATCTTGTCTTCAAGGCGCATCCTTTGGAAGACGGTCGCCTGCCGTTGCGGCGCGACATCCGCAGGCTTGCCCGCGCCGCAGGGCAGGAACATCGGGTGCATTTCGTGCGCGGCGGCAAACTGGCGCGGCTGCTGGACAATGCCACCAGCGCCGTAACGGTCAATTCCACCGCCGGGCATCAGGCGCTGTGGCGCGGGTTGCCTCTGAGGGCTTTTGGGCGGGCGGTCTATTGCAAGCCTGAATTCGTTTCCGATCAGCCACTGGCCGAATTCTTTTGCGCGCCCCAGCGGCCGGATGTCGTGGCCTATCGTGATTACCGGCGGTTCCTGCTGGAAACCTCGCAGATCGCGGGCGGGTTCTATTCGGCGCGCGGAAGGCGACAATTACTGCGGCAGATCGTCGACATGATGCTGGCCCCCCAAGACCCCTATGAAACCCTGCGCCAGTCTGGCGCGGCACCACGGCAACAGTTGCGTTTGGTTGAATAAGCCTCTGCAATCGCAGGCTGGTTTTTTATCCACAGTTGTGTAGGATCGAAAAAAACGAGGCAGTGAAAACAGGACCGGGGAACAGGGCCGATGTCATCTTGCTGATACGCGCCATCAGGGCGGTTGCCCTTATGGGTGCCGTGCTTGGCGTTTCCGGATGCGGCGTGCCATTTGTTCCGCTGGTGTAAACCAGGGAGTTTCTTAGTGAACAAGTTAGTCGTCCGCACAGCCCGGTCGCTGATCCTGATGGCGCTTGTATCTGGCGTCGCGGCATGCGGCCTGCCCAGATCGGGCCCGAACAAGCGCGAAATCTACAGCGGTTCCGTTGAACGCCAGGGCGATGCCTTTGTCGTGTCCGTCAATGATCGTGTCACACGCGCAACCGCCGTTGTGCCCGCGCTGGGCTTTTCCAGCGCCTTTCAGCGCGCCGGGCTTGTCGGGTCGGACATGATCCAGCCGGGCGATACGCTGGGGCTGACGATCTATGAAAACGTGGATGACGGGCTTTTGGCGCAAAAAGGCGCCAATGCCAGCATTCTGGAAGAGGTGCAGGTCGACGGTGCCGGGTTTATCTTCATCCCCTATGCCGGACGCATTCGCGCGGCGGGCAACACGCCGGAACGGCTGCGTGAAATCATCACTGAAAAGCTGGATGCCCAAACCCCCGATCCGCAGGTCGTGGTGCGGCGTCTGGCGGGGAACGGGTCAAGCGTGTCGATCATCGGCAGTGTCGGCGCCCAGGGCATCTATCCGATCGAGCGCCCCACGCGCACATTGTCCAACATGCTGTCAGCCGCGGGCGGCGTTACAATCGCCCCGGAAATTGCCCAGATCACCGTGATCCGCGGCGATCAGCGCAGCAAGGTCTGGTTTCAGGACCTGTTCGAACAGCCCGGCTTTGACATCGCCCTGCGGGGCGGCGACCGCATTCTTGTGGAACCGGACAAGCGCGCCTTTACCGCGCTTGGCGCGACCGGAGCGCAAAGCCGTGTAACCTTCAACACCCAGACCCTGTCAGCGCTGGAAGCGATCGCACAGGTGGGCGGGCTTAGCTCCGGGCTGGCCGATCCCAAGGGCGTCTTCGTGCTGCGCAACGAACCGGCGGAAATCGCCAATGCGGTTCTGGGCCGAACCGATCTTCAGGGCGACCAGCGCATGGCCTATGTTCTGGATCTGACCGAACCCACCGGCATGTTCATGGCCCGCGATTTCGTGATCCGGGATGGCGATACGGTCTATGTCACGGAAGCGCCATTCGTTCAGTGGATGAAAACACTCAGCGCAATCACCGGCGGAGCGAATTCGGTCAACTCGGTCACCGCGCTGAGCAAGCCGTAATTCGTGATGCGGCAACCGGCGCCGACCGGTCATCATGCCTTCGGGGGTGCAACCAGCCCCCGAAGGCTTTTCGTTTATAATGGCGGTTTTCTGACCCAGGGCCGGGTCCGTCGGATGCTGGAGCTTGCGGGGTATCAGATCAAGCTGGGTCTTCCCGGCCCCGATGACATGATCGGTGTCTGGGGACAATCGCCAACCGCCCCGCGCGGTCAGGCGATATCGCGCGCGAGGGATGTTCCTGTCTTGCGGGTCGAGGACGCTTTCTTGCGCTCTGTCCTGCCGGGGCGGGCGGCGGGCGGCCCGCCTTCGGGCCTGTTGCTGGATCGTTCGGGCCTGCATTTCGATCCCGCCACACCCTCTGATCTTGAGCGCCTTCTGGCCACGCATCCGCTGGACGACACCGCCCTTCTGGGCCGCGCGCGCGACGGCATCGAACGGCTGCGCGCGCTGGATCTGTCGAAATACAATGCCTTTGACCCCGTCGCGCCGCTGCCCGATCCGGGGTATGTTCTGGTGATCGACCAGACGGTGGGCGATGCTTCCGTCACGGCCTCGGGTGCGGGGCGGGACCGGTTTCGCGAAATGCTGGCCTTTGCCCAGATCGAACATCCTGGCGCGCGCATCCTGATCAAGACCCATCCCGAAACCGCGGCCGGCCATCGTGACGGCCATTTCGGCCACGAAAACGAAGATGCCCGCACGCACCTGTTTTGCGATCCCGTATCACCCTGGCGCCTGCTGGAAGGCGCTGTGGCGGTGTATACGATTTCATCCCAGATGGGGTTCGAGGCCATCCTGGCCGGACACCGGCCGCGTGTCTTCGGGCAGCCCTTTTATGGTGGTTGGGGCCTGACCCAGGATGAAAACCCCGTGCCACGCCGTGAAAGGATGCTGACGCGGGCGCAACTGTTTGCCGCCGCGATGATCCTTGCCCCGATCTGGTACGATCCCTTCCGCGACCGGCTGTGCGATTTTGAAACCGCCACGGATATTCTGGCCGCGCAGGCCCGCGCATGGCGCGAAGACCACGCCGGATGGATCGCGATGCATATGCGGCTGTGGAAACGCGCGCCCCTGCAACGTTTTTACGGTGGATATGCGCGGCTGCGGTTCACCGATGATGCGGCCAAAGCCGCGCAACTGTCTGCGGACACCGGTCGGCGGATCATGGTCTGGGCCTCGCAGGGCAAACATGCGCCTGCCGGGGCCGTGCGTGTCGAAGACGGGTTTTTGCGCTCGAACGGATTGGGGGCGGATCTGGTGCCGCCGCTGTCGCTGGTGGCAGATGATCTGGGCATATATTACGATCCCAGCCGCGAAAGCAGGCTGGAACGCCTGATCGCCGCCAGCCCGGCGCTGCCCCGCGCCGAACTGGACCGTGCCACACGGCTGATACGGCAACTGACGCGCGACCGGCTGTCGAAATACAATTTGCCGCCGCGCGATCTGCCTGCCCTGCCGCCGGGCCGTCGTATTCTGGTGGTCGGCCAGGTCGCCGATGATGCCTCTATCCGGCTTGGGTGCTTTACCGAAAACACCAATCTGGCCCTGCTGCAGCGTGCGCGCGCCGAAAATCCTGATGCGGTTCTGATCTACAAGCCCCACCCCGATGTCGAGGCCGGCCTGCGTCCCGGTGGCATTGACGCCGCCAATCTGGCAGATCTGGTGGCCACACGGGCCGATCCAATATCGCTGATCGACACCGCTGACGAGGTCTGGACGCTGACATCATTGCTGGGCTTCGAGGCGCTGATCCGCGGCAAGCCCATCACATGCCTGGGCACGCCGTTTTACGCGGGATGGGGGCTGACGCGCGATCTGGGCCGGATTCCGGCACGCCGGGCCGTCACGGTAACGCTTGCGGGGCTGACCCATGCCGCGCTGATCGGCTATCCGCGCTATTTCGATCCGCTGACCGGTGCGCCCTGCCCCGCCGAGGTCGCCGCCGAACGGCTGGCGCAGGGCACGAATGCGCCCGCCGGCCCCTTCAACCGGCTTTTGTCCAAGGCGCAGGGCCTGCTGGCCAGCCGCGCCGCGCTGTGGCGGCCCTGACGGGTCAGGCCCGTTCCCAGCGATGCAGGATATCGCCACCGATCGGTCGTGTCTCGACCAGACGAAACCGCGCGGCCTCGGCCAGCGCGCCTACTCCCAGCGCGCCGATGGCCGGGCGGCCTTCGGCACCGATAACCACGCCCGCCGTGAACCCCACCAGTTCATCCACAAGCCCCGCCCCCAGCAAGGATGCCGCCAAGGTGCCGCCGCCTTCGCAAAACACCCGCGTCAGCCCCGCCTGCCCCAGCGCCTGCATCAGCGCCACCGGATCAAGCTGCCCACCGGGGGCAACAGCCACAGGCAACAAACGCGCGCCGGTTGCCTGCCAATCGGCCATACGGGCCGCGGGCGCATCCGCACCGTGGCAAAGCCACAGCGGATACTGACCCGCGCTGGCCGCCAGCCGCCCCGACACCGGAACATCCAGCCGTGTGGCACAGATCACCCGCACAGGTTGGCGCGGCATCCCCAGATCGCGTACATTCAGCATCGGATCATCGGCCCGTGCCGTGCCGCCGCCCACCATCACCGCATCATGGCTGGCGCGCAGCGCATGAACCATCCGGCGCGCATCCGGGCCGGTGATCCACTGGCTGTCGCCATTGGCGGTCGCGATACGCCCGTCAAAGGACGTGGCCAGTTTCAGTGTCAGGGCCGGACGACCCTGCACCCGGTTCAGAACAAAGCCGCGATGCGCACTTTGCGCGGTATCGGCCATCACCCCGGTCGTCACCCCAATTCCGGCGCTGCGCAACATCGCATGGCCCCGCCCCGCGACGCGGGTATCGGGGTCTTCCATGGCCGTGACCACCCGCGCCACACCCGCTGCAATCAGCGCAGCGGCACAGGGGGGCGTCTGGCCGGTATGGGCGCAGGGTTCCAGCGTCACATAAGCCGTGGCCCCGCGGGCGGCATCGCCGGCCTGTGCCAATGCCACCGTTTCAGCATGGGGCCGGCCGCCCGGCCGGGTCCAGCCGCGCCCGATAATGCGACCATTGTGAACAAGAACACATCCCACGGCGGGGTTCGGCCAGACCTGCCCCATCCCGCGTGCGCCCAACGACAGGGCCAACGCCATGTAACGGGTGTCGTCGGCGGCGGTCACTCTTCGCTTTGGCCTGTGGGGCGCAGTTCACTGACGAATTTGTCGAAATCGTCAGCCGCCTGGAAGTTTTTGTAAACACTGGCGAAACGCACATAGCCCACGGTATCTATCCGGGCCAGGCTTTCCATCACGATTTCGCCGATCACCTTGGACGAAATATCGGTTTCGCCCATGCTTTCCAACCGGCGCACGATGCCGGATACCATCTGGTCGATCCGCTCGGGCTCGACGGGGCGTTTTTGCAGCGAAATGCGGACAGAGCGTTCCAGCTTGTCGCGATCGAAATCCTCGCGGCGGCCGTTTGATTTTATGACTACCAGATCGCGCAACTGCACCCGCTCATAGGTGGTGAAACGCCCGCCACAGGCCGGGCAGAACCGCCGCCTGCGGATCGCAACGTGATCCTCGGCCGGGCGCGAATCCTTTACCTGTGTATCGACATTTCCACAAAACGGGCAGCGCATGGCCCCTCCCTCGGTGCTCTGGTTCGGTTATCCACAGGCACTATAGGCGAGCCGCTAGACTTTGGGTAGGGGGGAAATTACGCCCAATATATTGGGTTACAGGGAAAACATCACCTTGCCGGGCAAAGCGTCAGCAACCGCGTTCCTGCGTGGTTCAACGAGTGTTCCGACCGGATGGCAAACCCCGCCCGGAGGAAGATTTCGACCGGATCGCCCGCCCCCTGCCCCGAAAAGACCGGCAGGCCCGCGCCAAAGCGCAGCGGCTCGACCGTCAGATGAACCTCGTCGATCGCGCCATGGGCCAAAAACCAGTCGTGCACCCGCGTGCCACCCAGGATCAGCCCGTTCCGCAACGCGTGAACATGGCCCACCAGCGCGGGCAAATCATGCGGCCGATGGCGTTCGGGATTCAGCCAAAGCTGGTTCGGGTTGCGCCAGCCGGATTCAGATGTCGAAAACACGATGCGGCGTCGGCTGGGATTTCGGGCCGCCTCATGCGTGCCGCGCCCCATGATCGACCAGTCGGCGGCACTGACAGCGGCAAAGAATATATCCTGCTCTTCCGCACTGGCCCAGGATTGCGGCGCCTGGCCCCGATAGCGGGCGATAAAACCATCAGCCGTGGTGACGACGGCAAGGGTGAAGCGAGGGGTCATTCTGTCTGCCTGTCTTGGAGCGGGAAGACGGATAGCGCAGGGTCGCACCCAAGGTGCTGCCCGGTCCGATGAACCGGGCAGAAACGATCGTTTCCCTATTGATCCAGAAAGCTCCGCAACTTTCTGCTGCGGCTGGGGTGTTTCAGCTTGCGCAGGGCCTTGGCCTCGATCTGGCGGATGCGTTCGCGGGTGACGCTGAACTGCTGGCCGACCTCTTCCAACGTGTGATCGGTATTCATACCGATGCCAAAACGCATGCGCAGAACCCGTTCTTCGCGGGGGGTCAGGGAGGCCAGCACCCGGGTTGTGGTTTCCTTCAGGTTTTCCTGAATCGCGGATTCCAGCGGCAGGATCGCGTTCTTGTCCTCGATGAAATCGCCAAGCTGGCTGTCTTCCTCATCGCCGATCGGGGTTTCCAGACTGATCGGCTCCTTGGCGATCTTCATCACCTTGCGGACCTTTTCCAGCGGCATCTGCAGCTTTTCGGCCAGTTCTTCGGGCGTGGGTTCGCGACCGATTTCATGCAGCATCTGACGGCCGGTGCGCACCAGCTTGTTGATTGTCTCGATCATATGCACCGGAATGCGGATCGTGCGGGCCTGGTCGGCGATCGAACGGGTGATCGCCTGACGGATCCACCAGGTCGCATAGGTGCTGAACTTGTAGCCCCGGCGGTATTCGAACTTGTCCACCGCCTTCATCAGGCCGATATTGCCTTCCTGAATAAGATCAAGGAACTGCAGCCCGCGATTGGTGTATTTTTTCGCGATGGAAATCACCAGGCGCAGGTTGGCCTCGACCATTTCCTTTTTGGCCTGGCGGGCCTCTTTTTCGCCCTTTTGAACCTGCTGTACGATGCGGCGGAATTCGGAAATGTCAACGCCGACATACTGGCCGACCTGCCCCATCTCGGCGCGCAACTCGTCGACCTTGTCGCCCGACCGCTCTACCAGCGCCTGCCAGCCGCGCCCGGATTTTTCGGCCATACGGTCCATCCAGGTCGGGTCCAGCTCGTATCCACGATATTCATCGATGAATTCGCGCCGGTTGATGCGGGCCTGGTCGGCCAGTTTCACCATGGCGCTGTCGATCTGCATGATCTTGCGATTGATGCCATATAACTGGTCGATCAGCGCCTCGATCCGGTTGTTATGCAGGTGAAGTTCATTCACCAGCACCACGATTTCGCTGCGCAGCTTCTGATAGGCGCCCTCTTCCTTGGCGGAAAAGGTGCCATCTTCGTTCAGCGTGGCAGACATCCGCAGATCCTGCATTTCGGCCAGCTTCGCGTAATCGCGCGCGATGATTTCCAGCGTCTCCAGCACCCGCGGTTTTAGAACGGCCTCCATCGCGGCAAGCGACATGTTGGCCTGTTCGTCGTCCTCGTCATCCTCGTCATTGCTGATCGGGTTGCCGTCGGCATCCAGTTCCTGCGTATCTTCGCGCGGCTTGGGCGCGCCGGTTTCAACACGCACGCTGTCGACAACGGGTTCATCGGCGTCGGCGTCATCTTCCAGGGACCGACCGAAGGTGGCATCCAGATCAATCACGTCGCGCAGAAGAATGTCTTCGTTCAGCAATTCGTCGCGCCAGATCGTGATGGCCTGAAAGGTCAGCGGGCTTTCGCACAGGCCCGCGATCATGGTGTTTCGGCCGGCCTCGATCCGTTTGGCGATGGCGATCTCGCCCTCGCGCGACAGCAGTTCGACCGACCCCATCTCGCGCAGATACATGCGCACCGGATCGTCGGTGCGATCCAGTTTTTCGGTCTCGGTCTTGGCGACCGCGACTTCGCGCGATGTCGAGGTTTCGACCAGATCGGTGGCGCCCTTGGCCTCTTCTTCTTCGGCTTCTTCTTCCTCGATGATATTGATGCCCATCTCGGACAGCATCGACATCACGTCTTCGATCTGTTCGGAAGACACCTGATCAGGCGGCAGAACCTGGTTCAGCTGGTCATAGGTGATATAGCCGCGCTCGCGGGCTTCGGCGATCATCTTCTTGACGGCCGACTGGCTCATGTCCAGCGTCTGTTCGCTGTCCTCGTCTTCCTGAATTTCGGTGTCGTCGTCGTTCGCGTCTTTCGCGGCCATGCTCTGCTCCTTGTGCGGGGAAGCTGATTCGGTCCCTCTGGTGATCCGAATCAATAGCGCGAATCACGCGCCTGCACACCCGTTTAGCCGTGTTTATTTAGCCCTTCGTAACCATGGAGTCACGACGTGGACCCTTTTCCCTTGTCGAATCCTATCTCGTCCAGCAAGCGACCAAAGGCGTGACGCTCGTCACGCTTGATCCGTGCGCCGTTCGGACCGACATCATATTCAGCCCTGTCATCGGTATCACCGCCCCGATCTGCCCGGCTCCGGGCTTCGGCCAGTTGCCCCATACGGCGGGTCAGCCCTTCATCGGCGTGACCAGAAATTTCCTGCATCGCATCCTCGATCTCGCGGGCGGCACCGTGCATGACCGACAGGCGGGCCAGTTCCTCGGCAAGGCACATCCGCGCCTTTTCGACATTTGTGCGATCCTTGACTGCGGGCGCGATTTGCACATGGCCAAGCGAGAACAGTTTTTCAAGGGGCCCCGGCCCAAGAGTGGACCCCACCGCCGCATGAAGCTTATCGCGATCAACCGTATCGCAATGGGTCAGCAACGCGCCACGCAACCGGCGGTGATCGTCGGTCTGAAAATCCAGCCCCTCCAGTTCCGCCAGAAATTCGGCGATCAGCGTGGGGTGGCTTAGCAAGGTGGCAAGGATAACCGCCTCGTGCAGTTCTTCCTCGAACCGGGGATGGCCTGCGACAAGGGCGCTGGCCTTGGTGCTGGGCATCGACATCGGTGCCGCATCGCGCGGGCGCCATTTGCCTTTGGCGGCAGGCGCGCGGCGCGGGTTGAACAACGCCCAGCGCAATTGCTTGATCTCTTCGCCGTAATGGTCACGGATAGAGCGATCGGCGATTCTGGCGATGGCGGCGCGCAGATCCTTGTCCAGCGCTGCCTTGCGTTCGGGGCTGTCAAACACGCGGCCCTCGGTTTCACGCTGCCACAACAGGCGCACCATGGGCTGGGCCGCATCCAGCAGCTTGCGCATCGCATCCGCCCCACCCGCGCGAATCACATCATCAGGGTCTTGCCCCGGCGGCATGACGGCAAAGCGTAGCGACTGTCCGGCTTGCAGCAGCGGCAAGGCCAGATCAATAACCCGCATGGCAGCCGCGATTCCGGCGCGATCGCCATCCAGCGCGATGATCGGTTCCGGGTGGATACGCCACATCAGTTGCAACTGCGTCTCGGTGATGGCCGTGCCCAGCGGCGCGACCGCCGCGCCAAATCCGGCCTCGGCCAGGGCGATGACATCCATGTATCCTTCGGCCACGATCAACGGCTGGCCCTGGCCTGCGGCCGTGCGCGCGGGGCCGTGATTGAACAGGCTGCGCCCCTTGTCGAACAGGTCGGTTTCAGGGGAATTCAGGTATTTGGCCCGCGCGTTCGGGTCCATCGCCCGCCCGCCCAGCGCAATCGCCCGCCCCCGCGCATCACGGATCGGAAAGATGATGCGGCCGCGAAACCGGTCATAGGGTGCGCCGCCATCATCGGGCCGGGCCGCCAGACCCGCATCTATCACCAGATCGGGCGCGATGCCCTTGCCGGTCAGATGACCGAAGACACCCTGGCGCGCATCGGGCGCAAAGCCGATATCCCAGCGCGCCTGCGCCTGTTCCGACAACCCGCGCTGGGCCAGATAGGCGCGCGCAGCGGCGGCGGCACCCGTATTCAGCTGCAACCGGTAATATTGCACCGCCTGTTCCATCACATCGGCCAGTTGGCTGCGGCGATCGGCCTGTTTCGCGGCAACCGGGTCGCGCGCGGGCATCGTCATGCCCGCCTCGCGCGCAAGGATCTCGATCGCTTCCATGAAACCGACATTCTCGGTTTCACGCACGAACGCCACCGCGTCGCCCTTGGCATGGCAGCCAAAGCAGTAATAAAACCCTTTTCGGTCATCCACATGAAAAGAAGCGGTTTTTTCCTGGTGGAACGGGCAAGGTGCCCACATGTCGCCCTTGCCTTGGTTGGACTTGCGGGCATCCCACATGACCTTGCGGCCCACGACCTGGCTCAGGGACGTGCGGCTGCGCAATTCATCAAGGAAACCGGGTGGCAGACTCATACCCGCCAATATGGCACGAGGCGCGGCAGAGTGCACCAGCCCTGTTGGGCTTTACAGCCCCTTTGCGCGATAGCTGGCCGCGACCCGCCAGATTGCCACCAGAAAGGCGGCGGTGCGCAGATCGTCGACATCCTGCCGGCCATGCCAGACCTCGCGCATCGACTGATAGGCGGTCCGCATCGTGTCATCCAGACCCGAGCGCACCAGCTCCAGCTCATCAGCGCCGCGCAGATAGCGTTCCTTGAAATCCGGCGAAAGCGTCCACCCCAGATTCTTGTCTTTCGACAGGCGCTCCAACTCGGTCAAAAGCAGGTCATGGCGCGATTCTTCCTGACGGCGCTGCATCCGGCCAAAGCGGATATGCGACAGGTTCTTGACCCATTCGAAATAGGAAACCGTGACCCCGCCCGCATTCGCATACAGATCGGGGATGATGACTGTTCCCTTGTTGCGCAGGATTTCGTCCGCGCCGGCGGTAACGGGACCGTTCGCCGCCTCGATGATCAGCGGGGCACGGATGCGTTCGGCATTCGACAGGTTGATCACACCCTCGACCGCCGCGGGGATAAGGATGTCGCACTCATCCTCCAGCAAGATCGCGCCGTCCGGCAGATAGACCGCATCCGGATAGCCGGTGATGCCGCCATGGGTGGCGATCCAGTTGCGCACCGCCTCTATGTTCAGGCCGGTTTCGGAATGCAGCCCGCCATCATGTTCGACAATGCCGGTCACGATCGCGCCGTCCTCCTCGGACAGAAATTTGGCGGCGTGATAACCGACATTCCCAAGCCCCTGGACGATCACCTTTTTTCCATCCAGCGTGCCGGTCAGGCCTGCGCGCGCGATATCTTCGGGATGGCGGAAAAACTCGCGCAGGGCATATTGCACACCGCGCCCCGTTGCCTCTACCCGGCCCTGAATGCCGCCGGCATTGATCGGCTTACCGGTCACGCAGGCGCGGGCGTTGATATCGGTGGTGTGCATCCGCGCATATTGATCGGCGATCCAGGCCATTTCGCGTTCGCCCGTGCCCATGTCGGGCGCAGGCACGTTCTGACTGGGATGGATCAGGTCGCGCTTGATCAGTTCAAAGGCAAAGCGGCGGGTGATCTGCTCCAGCTCGTGCTCTTCCCATTGGCGTGGGTCGATGCACAGCCCGCCTTTCGCTCCGCCAAAGGGCGCCTCGACCAAAGCGCATTTATAGGTCATCAGCGCCGACAGCGCCTCTACCTCGTCCTGGTTCACGGACATCGAATACCGGATGCCGCCCTTGACCGGTTCCATATGTTCGGAATGCACGGCGCGATAGCCGGTGAATGTATGGATATGGCCACGCAGCCGCACCCCGAACCGCACGGTATAGGTCGCGTTGCAGACCCGTATCTTTTCTTCCAGACCCGGCGACAGGTCCGTCAGCGCCGCCGCGCGGTTGAACATCAGATCGACGGATTCACGAAAACTGATTTCCACGTTTCTTTTCATTTTCATGCCCCTTGCCGCGATTCGTTGCCATGCGGAACGCATTGGCGCACCGAATGGATGCACCCCACCCTGCCTTTACTATCGGAATATAGCCCAATTGTATCGGAAGCGTTACCAATCCTTCCCCCAGGCAAACATCATGCCGCTGCCAGGTGTCCTGCCTCATTTTAGCCAGATTCACGTCCAAGATTCACCAACGGAAGGGGGGTAAAAACGCGATGCGGGGATTCCGCAATGTGACGGGAACCTGTCGGGGGAACCCGGAAAGGATGAGTATAATGCTGCTTGAGAATGTGCGTGGCGTCGAAAAACGAATGCAGGCAGGCAAAGCGGGCCGAATTCATACCCGTATTGCGGCATTCAAGGCCAGCGAAGCCGGCTCGATGCTGGTGTTCGGAATGTTCATTCTGATCCTCATGCTGATGTCAGCCGGTATCGCGATCGACGCGATGCGCATGGAAACCACCCGCACCAAGCTGCAAAATACCAGCGACCGCGCCGCACTGGCAGCCGCCGATCTGGACCAGACCGAAGATGTGCAACAGGTCGTCGCCGATTACTTCGAAAAAGACGGGTTGGGCGATTATCTGGACAGCGTGACTGTCAGCAACTCGACAGCGGCCGGTCAGCTCAGTTTTCGGCGCGTGTCGATCACGACATCGGCCGAAGTCGATTCGATGTTCATGCAGATGCTGGGCATCGACACCATGACAGCATCCGCCGCCAGCACCGCCGAAGAAGGCATCACCGATCTGGAAATTTCACTGGTTGTGGACGTTTCCGGCTCGATGGGGTCCAACTCGAACAGCGGACATTCAAAGATTTACGATTTGCGCGAAGCCGCCAAGGATTTCGTGTATTACATGCAGTGCAATCCGAATGCGACCCGCGCCTCGAACGCGGCCTGCACGGTTGAATCCGGCAAGGTTTCGGTCTCGCTCATTCCCTATTCGGAACAGGTGGTGGCCGGCGATACGCTGCTGGACCAGCTTCAGGTATCCGACGAACATGACTGGTCGCATTGCGTGACCTTTGATGCCCAGGATTTCCTGACTCCGATGCTGTATTGGGACATGTTGAACACCGATAACGAGGCCCAGCGCACCGGCCATTTCGATCCCTGGAGCGGCTACAGCAGTTCCAGCAATATCAGCAACAACTATGCCAGCGATGGAAACCGCACCTGCCGCACTGACAGCTGGCGCGAAATTCGGCCATTCCTCAAAACACATACCGAAGTGATCAGCCGCATCAACAGCCTGTCGGCTGGAGGAAACACCTCGATTGATGTTGGCATGAAATGGGGCGCGGCCCTGCTGGACCCCACCGCGCGTGATGCGATCAGCGCCCTGACGCTTGTCAGCAATGGCAGCGGCGGCACCGTGGTCGATCCGGTTTTCACCGGACGCCCCTACAGCTATACCCAGGATTATTCGATGAAGGTCATCGTGCTGATGACCGACGGTGTGAA
This sequence comes from Actibacterium sp., assembly GCF_055134745.1. NCBI lineage: Bacteria > Pseudomonadati > Pseudomonadota > Alphaproteobacteria > Rhodobacterales > Roseobacteraceae > Actibacterium > Actibacterium sp. The sequence continues at coordinate 3,554 of NZ_JBSRVX010000056.1, read as the reverse complement.
CACCACGCAGCATTTCCTGAAAGACGGTTATCGCGAAGGCATGTCGCCCATCTATCGAAACACATCCGACAGCAGCAAATACTCGATCTACAGGGCCAGCACGAACCAGTATTACTATGTGCATGACGGCAGCTGGAACTCGGCCCCCTATGGCGATATCGACAACCAACAGGTGACGACCACCCAGACAAGCTGTTCCTATTCCTGGTGGTATGGGTATCGGTGCACGACCACCACCTCGACGCAGACCATCAACCAGCCTGGCTCGGCGGTTCAGATGACCTATCAGGAAGTGTGGCAGAAATTCAGAACCGATTGGTACGCCCATTGGAGCTGGCTGGAAGACCCGGTCGATACCGTCAATAACAGCGAAAAGAACACCCGACTGCAGGAAATCTGCGATGCGACCAAGGATTCCGGCGTGATCGTCTATACGATCGGGTTCGAGGTTGACGGCAATGCCGATGACGTCATGAGCGACTGCGCCAGCACGCCCGGGCATTACTTCGCCGCCAATGGCACCAACCTGGCCGCAACCTTTGGCACAATCGCCAGTTCGATCAACCAGCTGAGGCTGACACAATGACCCGGCTTACCTCATTTGCCGCGCGGGCGATGCGCAAGGTGCGCGATCTGTCCCGGCGCGAAGATGGCACCGCGACGCTCGATTTCGTGATCCTGGTGCCGCTGTTCATGTCGGTATTCGTGTCCAACTTCGAACTGTCCTATCTGATGATCCGCCAGACGATGCTGGAACGCGGTCTGGACATGGCCGTGCGCGATCTGCGCCTGGGCACCTGGCCCAACGTAACCACGGATATCCTGAAAACAGAGATTTGCAGCCGCACGATCAACCTGATCCCGGATTGTGAAGACGTGCTGCTGCTGGAACTGACGACGATCTCAAATTCCAGTTGGTCAATGCCCGATCCGCAAGCCACCTGTGTGGATCGCAGCGCCGATGTGCAGCCTGTCGTTTCCTTCGATCCCGGCACCGAAAACCAGATGGTGATCATCCGGGCCTGCGTGATTGTCGATCCGTTCTTCCCGGGCACCGGGCTGGCCCTGAAACTGGAACAGAATATCGGCGACGGATACGCGCTGGTGGCGACATCGGGCTTCGTCAATGAACCGGGGAACGGGACCTAAGGCCATGATCCAGAAACTGAAACACAGCATCAGACAATTCGTCGCCGACGAAACCGCCAGCCTGACCGCCGAAACGGTCATCATCCTGCCGCTTCTGGCCTGGTGGTATGTTGGCAGCCTGGTGTTCTTCAACGGTTATCAGGCGCGCAACGTCAACCTCAAGGCCGCCTATACCATCAGCGACATGCTCAGCCGTGAAGACGGAACCGTCAACGCGAACTATATCGAAGGCCTCGGCGAGGTCTTTTCATATCTGACCGCCGGCAATGGCACCAATTCCTGGATCCGGGTGACGCTGGTGCGCTGCGATGACAATTGCGACCGCAACAATTCCGACCGCGAACTGGGTCTTGACTGGTCTTACAGCACCGGTCCGGGCGCGGCGCTGGTGGCTGCCAATCTGACCGGCTATCAGGACACGATCCCCCTGACACCATTGGGCGACAGGGCCATTCTTGTCGAAACATTCATAGATTATTCACCCGCATTCAATGTGGGGCTGGATGTCGAAAGCTTCGAGAACAAGATCGTTACCCGCCCCCGCTTCGTGCCGGTCCTGTGCTTTGACGGCGTGACCTGCTCGGCCGGAAGCTGACGCCGCGACCCTAGGCGCCGACCGCCTTGCGCAACATGTTGCAACAGGCGCGTTCGATACGGTCGGGGTTCAGCCGTCCGTCGTCACGCCGCAACAGCGTAAGCCCGTCCAGCAAGGCAATGGCCGCCTGCGCCGCAAGACCGGCATCCGGCAGGGTAAACAGGCCCACTTGACGCCCGTCGCGCAGGATATTTTCCAGCCTGCCGCAATACTGGGCCTGCAAGGTCTCAACCTGCGCCAGATTGTCAGGGGTCAGGTTGCGCAGTTCCATCGCCGCAATCAACGCCGCGTCGCGCTGGTCACGATTTGTGGCGATGTGAAAGACACAAAAAGCCTCCAGCTGCTCCAACGGGTCATCGCCGTGCACCGCCGCATCCCAGCCCGCCAGCCGCTGTTGCAGATGCGCCACCAGCAAATCCGACAGCAGGCTTTGCTTGTCGCGAGTATAATTATACAGCGCCCCGGCCTCGACCCCGACTGCGGCGCCGATCTGCCGCATCGTTACCGCCGCAAAACCATGCTGCGCGAACAAGGCGCAGGCCACTGCCCGCACCCGCGGTCCTGTGATGTCTGCATGTGATCCCGATTTGCGCCCCATGGAACCATTGTATCTGAACATGCGTTCATTTCAACCCCGACTGTTCGGCTTGCACCCTGATCGCCCGGCGCGATACACTTGGAAAAACGATCGGAACAGCCATGCTGCGCATCGGGATCATTCTGTCAATCCTTGTGGTTCTGGGCGGCTGCACCCAGTTTCCCGACCTGCAATCTGACCGCACCGTGGGCCGCGATCTGGCGTTTCCGGTTCTCGCGCCGCTGGATCAGTTGCTGGCCCCAGCGGCGGCACGATCCCCCCAGGATGACCCGGCCGCAACGCTGCAGGCACGTGCGGCAGCGTTGCGTGACAAGGCAAACGCGCTACAGGCGCAAGAGTTCTGAGCCACCGCCTGCCTGTCACGTTGCAAGCATCGGCGCAAAAGGCTAACACCCGGTCGATTGCGGCAAGTTGCAGGAGCATCCCTTAATGTCCACCCCCCTGCGGCTCGGTATTGCCGGGCTAGGCACCGTCGGCACCGGCGTTGTGAAGATTATCCAGACCCATGCCGCGCTGCTGGCCGAACGCGCCGGGCGTCCGGTGCAGATCACCGCCGTGTCCGCGCGTTCCAGGACCAGGGACCGCGGCATCGACCTGTCTTCCTATGACTGGGAAGATGATCCCGTCGCCCTTGCCGCGCGCGATGATGTCGATGTGTTTGTCGAGCTGATCGGCGGATCAGATGGCCCTGCCAAGGCCGCCGTCGAAGCCGCCATCGCGGCGGGCAAGGATATCGTCACCGCCAACAAGGCGTTGCTGGCTCTGCATGGCCAGGCCCTTGCCGAAGCCGCCGAGGCGCGGGGCGGCGTGATCCGGTTCGAAGCCGCGGTTGCAGGCGGCATTCCGGTCGTAAAGGCCCTGACCGAAGGCCTGGCGGGCAATGTCACACTGCGGGTGATGGGCGTTATGAACGGCACCTGCAATTATATCCTCACCCGGATGGAGCGCGCGGGGCTGCCCTATGACCAGGTCTTTGCCGAGGCCGAGGCGCTGGGATACCTCGAAGCCGACCCGACGCTGGATGTGGGCGGCATAGATGCTGGGCACAAGCTGGCGCTGTTATCCGCGATTGCCTTTGGCACGCGCGTATCCTTCGAGGCAATGGAACTGGAAGGCATCGAACGCATCTCGATCGAGGATATCGGCCATGCTGCCGATATGGGGTTCAGGATCAAGCTGCTGGGCGTGGCGCAGATAGATCGGAAGAGCACA